>JAQSYC010000229.1 GCA_029256345.1 Clostridia bacterium
ATCCACATGCTCTCTTACACCAGCTGCCAATTTATCATATTCCCGTTCTTTAAAATCTTTAAAAGAATTGACCTCACTCTTTAGATTTTCCAATCCTTTTTTAGCACGAAGCTTATTTAGAAGACTTCTTGTGAACTCTAACTGATCAAAAACCCCATGAAGATAGGTACCCATCACATTGCCCTCTTCATTGATACAGCCTTCCAAATACTCTGCTTTTTCACCCAGTCTTCCTGTGATTGTAAACAGTGGTTTTGCGGCTTTACCTAAAGTGCTTATCCCCATATGGATTTCATACCCCTCTACTTTTTTACCCTCTAAATTTTCAAAGTACCCTGTCAAGTCTTTATTAACAACTGCTTCAACCTGAGTCGTTACTTTCTGGCTTTCAAAGATTGTTTCAATATCTAAAAGTGAAAGACCGTCAATCTCGCCTATTCCACACTCTACGGCTTCTGGATCATATAACTTGTTACCTAAAAGCTGATAACCACCGCATATGCCAAATACAAGGCCGCCTTTTTTGCCATACTGAGTAATCTGCTTAGCCAGACCGCTTTCTTTAAGATAAAGCAGATCCTCTATCGTGTTTTTGCTGCCTGGAATAATCAGCATATCTGGATGACCTATTTTTTTGCCCCTAGTAATGTATTTGATACTGACATCCTCCTGGGTCTCAAACACATTAAAGTCCGTAAAATTAGAAATGTGAGGAAGACATACAACTTCTATCTCAATGTCTTTATGCTTACTGCTTTGGTGATTAAAGCGGTCTGTCAGACTGTCCTCATCTTCGATATTAACATGCATATAGGGAATAACCCCTATGACTGGTATTTTAATAAGGTCTTCCAGCATCTTAATCCCTGGTTCTAATATTTTGATATCTCCTCTGAACTTATTGATAATAACACCTTTGACTCTCTTTTTTTCCTCTTCACGGAGCAGCATGATTGTACCTACTAAAGCTGCAAAAACACCGCCTTTGTCAATATCACCTATCAATATAACAGGTGCATCTGCAATCTCTGCCATACCCATATTAACAATGTCTTTGTCTCTCAGATTGATTTCTGCTGGGCTTCCGGCTCCTTCTATCACCACAATATCATTTTCACTGCTTATCGTTTCATAAACTTCCCTGATCATCTCGGCAAGATTTGGCTTAAATTCATGATACTCTACTGCACTCATATTGCCATAGACCTTACCATTTAGGACTACTTGACAGTGTTTGTCCGCATGGGGTTTAAGCAGTACTGGATTCATTTTGACATCTGGTATTCTCCCTGCCGCCTCCGCTTGAAAAACCTGCGCTCTTCCCATTTCCAGCCCTTCCTCTGTGATATAAGAATTAAGGGCCATATTTTGAGACTTAAAAGGAATTGTTTGATAGCCATCTTGTTTAAAAATCCTGCAAAAGGCTGCTACGATAAAGCTTTTCCCTGCATTAGATGCTGTGCCTTGAAACATAATGGGTTTTCCCATGGGTATTCCTCCTTTTTATGATGAGCCTTATCGCTCCAATAAAAAAAGCTCCTAAAAGGAGCTTGTACATACAATACTGGCGTATTATTTGTATTACTGCCTTTCCCTCCGAAAGTGTAAACTGATGTTTTAGGTAGGTCTCCTGGCTAACGAATCCTCCAATTGATTCCCCTTCCCATACCTATAGGCACAGTGGCTGATGAATATAAAGTTTTATATTCATGAATGAATTGTCCTCGTTTACAGTAGCGGGGGCTGCAGCGGTTTCGCATTTCCCTATTAAGCATAAGCTGATTAGACTTTATGCACCTAGAACTGTTAGATACTAAATGTTATTTAATTGAACTGACTTCTATCTTTTATACTATAGCAACGCTCTGCTTTTTTATAGAATTATATTATTATTTCTATCACTTTATTATGGTTGTTTCTCTATATTATTGCATAATTTCTTTGTAGTTGTCTATATCAAACATTTCTTCATGGTATTTTAGCTGCCATTATTTAAATGGTATTTTCTCCCTTTATATTTAATATAAATAGTGAATAGCCATAGTTAATCACCTAATACAAGGAGGTATAATATGCAGTTAAAAGATTTAAAAATCGGTTTTGGCTTTACGGGTTCTTATTGTGTGTTTGATCAGGTTTTCCCTGAACTTCAGCACCTAGTCGATGAAGGCGCTGAAGTGGTTCCTGTTGTTTCCTATCAAGTGGCGGTAACTGACTCCCGTTATGGTCTTGCCAAAGATTTTCTAGAACAAATGAAAAATATTACGGGTCGAGAAGCTATTCAAACGATGTCTGATGCCGAAACTCTCAATAAATACGAAAAACCCTTGGATATTTTTATTGTTGCCCCCTGCACGGGATGCAGTCTCTCAAAACTTGCTGATGGCGCAACGGATACTCCTGTCCTTATGCTGGCTAAAGAACTTTTCAGAAATAACAAACCTGTTTTATTAGGCATTGCCACCAATGACGGCCTTAGTGTCAGTGCCAAAAGCATCGCCGCCTTACTTAATACCAAACATGTTTATTTCATTCCTTTTGGGCAGGATAATTTCAAGGATAAACCCAACTCTCTCATCTCAAAATTTGAACTCATGATTCCAAGTATTTTGCAGGCTTTAAACAAAGAACAACTCCAGCCCATCCTCGAAAAATATTGATAGAGCTGCAGCTGCAGTGTTTACTTTTATTCCATTTGATTTCCCTGTAGCTCTTTATATCTTTTGGGTGATATCCCCGTATACTTTTTAAAAACTCTTGAAAAATAACTTTGATCCTCAAATCCAGCCAGATAAGCAACATCTACCAGTGATGCATCATCTGCTATCAAAAGTTTTTTTGCCCCTTCTACTCTCACTTGATTAAGATAAATGGCGAAATTAATGCCCGTCTCTTCTTTGAAAATCTTACTGAAATAATTAGGACTTACATGCACTGCATTTGCGACTTCTTCTAAAGTAATTTTTTTCATATAATTTTGATTGATATAGTGAATAGCTTTTTTAATGGAGTCGCCGTGCCTGCTGTTTCTATAGATAAAAACAGCATCTACAAATCTAATCAAAATCTGATTAAGCCAAAAATACAAATCATCAATGGTGTCTACTTCAAGTATCTTCTTGATATACTGACCATTTAATCCAAATATTTCTTTAGTGCTTACACCACCCTCAACAGCGCCTCTTGAAAGCAGTACAATCAGTTCAACAAGTCTTGTCCTTATAGTGTCTAAGTCTGCCCCTGCAATGACAAAAAGATCTCCTAAAATACTATTAAGCAGTTCCCTTGCTTTATCAATATCACAGTCCCGTATGGCCGTTGTAAGCAGCTTTTCTTTTTCAATGGAATAAGTTGTTGAATGATGCGGTTCATCAGCCTTTCCTATCATAAGGTACTCATGAATTTTAACTTGTTGCTCTTGTATATCTTTTCGTATTTTTGTGCTTAATTTGCCTGCATCTGTTGAACCATTCATCGCAATGACCTCTAATAGATTAGCAAGGGCTGTTACTCTATAGGGTTCTGTCGTATCGATATCATCTAACGCTCTTAATAAATTCTGTATTTCGTAAGTATTAATTTTATATTTAATAGCTATTTCCTCATAGATATAGGCAATTGCAAATCTTTGTGCCTGCTCATAGGCATGAACTGTCAATGATTTGCAACTATAATCTTGTTTTAACACTTTATGGAGTGTACTGCACAGTGGATTATTACAATGCTGGGGCTGATAGATACTGCCTTCTTCTAATTCTATATAAGTACACTTTATATGGGTACATACCTCAAACGTTCCAGCCATATTAATCATATTGTCAGACTCTATATTATGCATACATCACCTATATCTGTAATTT
>JAQSYC010000230.1 GCA_029256345.1 Clostridia bacterium
TAGATACCTTTTTTAGCACTAGGACCAGGGTAAAGATTATAAGAAAACACCTCATGCATGTTTTCTAATCGGTTATGAACAACAATTTGCTTGCCGTCAAAGTGTGTATGTCTAAATGGCGGAGCAAGAAATACAATGGCTTTAGCAGAAAAATCAGCTTTGAGAGTATCAATACTTAAAAATCCCTGTAAATCAGCAAGCGCAGCAGCAAAAAAAGCGGCATTAGCAGGAGCGATGAGAAGTGCGTCATAGCCGTATTCAAGTCCACCAGCCATAAATGGCAGCACAATAAGCTGTTGGTTCTTGAGCCAATCGAAAGTTGCATTTCTAAGGGGCGTAAAGTCCTCCTGATAGAGATCATCATATTTAGGTTTATCAGTATCATTTTGATCAGCAACTAAAAGACAATCAGGGTCACGGCGGCGCATATAATCATCAGGGTAATTGACAACTACACCATTTTTGCAACGGGTAACATTAGCCTCCATGACACTGCCTATTCCTTCTAATTCATAGGTTACATCAAAGCTATCCTTATGGTCTGGCCCAAAGGAAAGTGCGATAAGGTCCTGTCTCGTTTTAGGAAATATAAGATGTTTGCTGCCAGTTAATAGATTTTCAACATCACTAGACAAATTTAATTTTTTCAAGTAATTTTCCATGTCATCCTCCTGTTTTTTATTAAAAAATGCATAAAAAGCCGATACCCAAAGAATACTCTAAGGGTATCGGCCTACTTACAACTTAGCTGAGCTACTTTGTTTGTCTTCCGAAGCTATTTAGATGTTACCAGTTCTTCTAAGTTTTTATTTGTCGTCAGTACAATAATCTTTTCGCCGGTTTTGGTACTGATGTCCGAATGGGCGCTGATGATGGTTACGTCAATTATATCGGTAATTAATGTCTCCAGATATCCTCGCCCTCCTACAAAAAGAGATGCACGTACTTTTTTAAATAATTCAATACCTTGAGGGGTATCAGCTAGCTTTTGTTCCGATGGACTTAAAAAGCCGGAAAGTCTTACCAGAATCATATCACTGATGATATAGGTGCGGATGGTTTTTGGGCCTCTGCCCATATATTCTAACTCAAATTTACTGATGGCTTCACTGAGTTTTGCCTCTAGTTGTCCTTTAGTCATGAATTCACCGCCTTCTAGGTATTCATATTTTAACGTGCAAATACGCCATTTGTCAATAAAAAACTACATTTTTTGCATAAATGACATTTATATCCTGCAAAAGACTGATAGCATCTAAAAATTACCCAAAAATATTAATTGCTTTAATAAGTTGTAAAGCAACTTTCATAAGTAGTATCCATAAAAAAAGAAAAACTATGCCTTTTTAAAAGAAAAACTCTTTTTAAGATTACTGTAATGGCTTGACTTAGACGTAACTTTAAGTCTTATAATGAAATCAAAAGAAAAGCAATAAGATTGTACAAGGAGGAATAGTCATGGAGTATAGAAAATTTGGGAGCAAGGTGGACTACAAGGTATCAGCTTTGGGGTTTGGTTCAATGCGTTTCCCCTATTTGCCTGATGGGCAGGTTGATGAAGCGGAGGCCATTAGAATGGTGCGTCACGCCATAGACAATGGTGTGAACTATGTGGATACGGCTTATATGTATCACAATGGATTAAGTGAAGTTATCGTGGGGAAAGCACTGAAAGAGGGGTATAGGGCAAAAACGAAAGTAGCGACCAAGGCCCCCGTATTTTATATGAAAAAAGCTGATGATTTTGAGATTTTCCTTGAAGAACAGCTTGGCAGGCTTGATGATCATTTCATTGATTTTTATCTTTTGCATGCCCTTAATAAAGAGAGATGGGAAAAGATTGTACTGAAATACGATGTGCTCAAAAAAATGGAGCGTGCTAAAAAAGAAGGAAAGATTGGTTCAATTGGTTTTTCATATCATGACAGTGATTTTACTAGATTTAAAGAGATTATAGACGGTTATGACAGCTGGGATTTTTGTCAGATCCAACTCAATTATTTAGACATGGAAAATCAGGCAGGAGTTGAAGGGCTCAGATATGCTGCATCAAAAGGACTTGGAGTGATTATTATGGAACCACTTTTAGGTGGCAGTCTTGCGAATCCTCCTGAGGCTGTGGAAAGTATTTTTGAAATGGCAGAAGTACACAGTGAACGAACACCTGTTGAATGGGCTTTGGATTTTTTATGGGATATGCCGGAGGTTTCACTGCTTTTGAGCGGTATGAGTAGTATGGAGCAAACAAAGGATAATTTGCTTTATGCAGGGCGGTCCAAAGTGAATATGTTGAGTGAACAGGAAAAAGCAGTTATTTCTAGGGTTCAGGAAACCTATAAAGACTTAGTACTTGTGCCTTGTACAAAATGTCAGTATTGTATGCCATGTCCTTTTGGCGTTGAAATACCACAGGTATTTGAGGCCTACAATAAATCGGCTAGTTACACAAAAGGAGAAGCAGCATCTTTATATAAAAACCTTACTGGCAAGGCAGATCAATGTGCAGTCTGTAGAAAATGCGAAAAAATGTGCCCTCAAAAGATTGAAATTAGCAGTAAAATGAAAGAAATAGCAACATTTTTTTAAAAAAGGGGTTTAATAAAAAAACTTCAGCTGCATAATAAAAGGTTAAATCTCACGATCTAACCTTTTATAATTATAAATTATGAATAACAGCTTCCAATAGACCAGGAAAACGTTCTTTTAAATCGTCATAACGAATGGATAAAAATCGTTGTTTGCCATCAATTCGTACATTAATCAGCCCAGATTCTCTAAGTACTTTAAAATGGTGGGAAAGAGCAGACTTGGTTAAGTCAATATTGCAGCAGGCACAAGTGGTTTCGCCGCTGATGGCGAGGTTTTTAATAATTTGGAGTCTAATGGGATCACCTAAAGCATTAAGTAAGGCCGATAAACTCAGCTGTTCAATACTAGGATGAAATAATTCGCGCAATGTTTGGCCTCCTAACTTGATTTTTATAGTTATATTTTATGATTGAATTATAACACAGGTTGTGATATATTTAAATAGTTCAATACTATTTGAACTATCGAACATACTGTTTCAATTCGTAGTTTAATCTAGAATCCAAAGAATGAATTTTAAAAAACTGTTAAATATAACGAAGACAAACCTATTTTAAACTTAATCTAATCATGTTAGGAGAATGTTAATGAATGAAGTGCTAAAGGCAATAAAAAGCAGGAGAAGTGTCAGAAAGTATAAAAAGGAACAAATTAGTGAAGAAAGTCTCAATTTGATTATTGAAGCGGGGATTTATGCACCAACAGCTCACAATGAGCAGCCATGGCATTTTACAGTGATACAGAATGAAGGTATATTAAAACATATTAATGAAAAAACCAGTGAGTTGATGGCAAAATCAGATATACCATGGATTCAAAAGATGGGCTCAAATCCCAATTACCAAGTAACTTATGGGGCTCCTACGCTTGTTATCGTATCAGGCAGAAAAGAAGGAATGGCTTGGCAAGTGGACTGTGCAGCAGCTATTCAAAATATGCTTCTTGCAGCAGAGAGTCTTAGTATTGGTTCTGTTTGGCTAGGGTTATTGAAATTCTTTTTTTCACAA
>JAQSYC010000231.1 GCA_029256345.1 Clostridia bacterium
ACGGGTATGGAAAGAAGAGGACCTCTTGCAGCCCATACAGCATGTGATGTCATCATTCAGGAAATCCGAGAAGTCCTTAAGACCACAGCAGAACCTGTATTAAAAGAAAATAAACTCCAAGATGTTCAAAAAATTGGCCGTCCAAGGGTGGTGCTTGTAAAAGAAATCATGGGGCAAGGGGCGATGCACGACAATATTTTAGTACCTATCGAACCAGCAGGCGTTAAAGGCGGACAAAAGAACGTAGATTTAGGAAATGTACCTGTTATGCTAAGTCCTAATGAAGTAAGAGACGGCGGTATTCATGCGTTAACTTGTATTGGACCGGCAACAAAGGAAATGACGAGACATTACTTTAGAGAGCCGCTAGTAAAAACCCTTGCAGAGGACCAAGAACTTAACTTGGTGGGCGTTATTTTCATCGGAAGTCCTCAGGTAAATGATGAAAAATCTTATGTCTCTGAAAGACTGGGTGCATTAATTGAGACGATGGCTCTCGATGGGGCCATTGTGACAACAGAAGGTTTTGGTAATAACCATATCGATTTTGCCAGCAACATAGCAGCTATCGGCAGCCGGGATATTCCAGTTGTAGGCGTAACATTTTCTGCATACCAAGGGGCGCTTGTAGTGGGCAATCAGTATATGGACGCAATGATTGAAATCAATAAGGACGCCAACGGTTTTGAAAATGAAGTACTTGGCTGCAGTTCTATTTGTAAGTCAGATGCAGAAAGGGCAGTGTTGATGTTAAAGACAAAAATGGCGGGTATCCCTATTGAAGCACCCAATCGCAAATGGACACAGGCTGTGATAGATGCCAATCAAAAATTAGTCAAATAATCAAAGTCAAATGAGAGGGGCAGCAGTATGAATGTCACATTAAACCCACAATTAACGAGAGCAAAAATTGTAGAGATTAACGATACCGCAGTGAAGGTGAGTATCCAAGGGCGACTAGGCGTCATCACTGTTCCTCTTCGCTGGATTTTTACAGATAAAACGTTAGAAATCGGACAGGATGTTGAATTTTATTTTAGTTATATGAATGTTATTTAAATTAGAGATGGCAGGCTAAGATCAGCCCCATAACAAGGAGGAAATGATAATGAAGTTAACAACTGCAATTGGAATGAAATCAGAAATATTTGTACCTATAACACCACCACCGGTATGGACACCCCTCACAAAACCTCTCAGCGAATGCAAGATCGCATTTATTACAGCTGGTGGAATCCATATGAAAAGCCAAACCCCTTTTAATACAGCAGGGGATTATACATACAGAGCGATTCCTACAACAACACCAACAAGTGAACTCACAGTAACCCATGGCGGGTTTGATAACTCAGATATTAATAAGGATGTTAACGCGATGTTCCCGCTGGATAGACTGCATGAACTGGTAGAAGAAGGCTTTATCGGCAGCCTTGCAGATACTTTCTATGGCTTTATGGGCGGCGGCGGAAATATCGATAAGTTTACCGCAGAGACAGGTCCAGCTATTGCAAAAAGCCTTAAAGAACAAGGGGTTGATATTGTTGTCTGCACAGGCGGATGCGGTACTTGCCACCGTTCAGCAGTCATCGTAGAAAGAGCTTGTGAGGAAGCTGGTATGTCCTCTATTATCATTGCAGCCCTACCACCCATTGCACGTCAGCAAGGGGCGCCACGTATCACAGCACCTCATGTCCCTATCGGCTCTAATGCAGGAGAACCTAACAACAAAGAGATGCAAACGGCTATTCTCAAAGATACCCTTCATGCGGTTGTCGAAATGAAGTCATTTGGAGAGATGAAAGTACTTCCTTACGAATATCGTCACAATGTATAATTCAGTCATCTGATATGCTTTGCCTCGTTAGCTTAAGGCACTGGGATTAGGTATTTACATTTTTTATAAAAGTTGGTAGAGTTGTAGGTATTAAGGTAACCATGTTTTTTACTATAACTAGCGTAGCTTTTAAGAAATGTGTGAGGCAAGAAGACCTTCCCAAGTTGAAATGAGGAAAAAAGATGAATAAGAAAAAAAAGCAAACGACAAAAGGAAAAATTATATCTGCGGCTTGGAAATTGTTCTACAAAAAAGGCTATGACAATACGACAGTTGATGAAATCATAGCTGCTTCTGGGACCTCAAAGGGGTCGTTTTACCACTATTTTAATGCAAAAGACGCATTGTTAAGTTCACTGTCTTATATCTTTGATGAAAAGTATGAGGAGCTGATTTTGGAGATGGATGCGGATATGAATAGCTATGAAAAGCTGATTTATATGAATCATTCTTTGTTTGAAATGATTGAAGACAGTGTGTCAAGAGAACTATTGGCATCTCTTTATTCTTCTCAGATTGTGACCAAAGGTGAAAAGCATTTATTGGATCAGAATCGTTATTACTATCGTCTGCTGAATCAGATTATAGCTGAAGGACAACAGAGAAAACAAATCAAAGCGGATATGACTGTTCATGAAATGGTGAAGATCTACGCACTTTGCGAAAGAGCCCTGCTTTATGATTGGTGTATTTCCCAAGGGGAGTATTCATTAGTAGCGTATAGTGATAAGTTGATGCCTATGTTTTTACAGGAGTTTCGGGCGTAGTAGCAAGCGGCGATTTTAATTCACCTTTGTTTGTGTCATCACATTTCAAAGGAGGAATAACCATGGATTTTATGCCACAGATTAGATCGGCAGAATATAGATTTTTAACGATAGACTCCCATACGATGGGAGAGCCTACTAGAGTGGTGCTCAAGGGATTTCCACAGCTGGAAGGAGAGACCATGATAGAACGCAAACAGTATCTCGAAAAAAATCTGGATCATTTAAGGCAGGCATTGATGCTAGAACCCAGGGGGCATAGGGATATGTTTGGAGCTATTGTGATGGAACCTATCAGCAAAAAGGCGCATTTGGGAGTCGTATTCATGGACAGTGGCGGTTATCTCAATATGTGTGGTCATGGAAGTATTGGGGTAGCCACTGTAGCAGTGGAGACAGGTCTCGTACCTGCCACTGAACCTATTACAGAAGTGGTGCTTGAAGCACCGGCGGGCATCATTTATACAAAGGTACTGGTAGAGGGCGGCAAAGCCAAAGAAGTCAGTATTACCAATGTGCCAGCCTTTATTTACAAGGAAAACATACAAGTGGAGCTAGAAGGCTTTGGCTCTTTTAAACTAGATATATCTTTTGGAGGCAGTTTTTTTGCATTGGTAGATGTACAAGAAGTGGGCCTTGAAATTGATATCGATCATTTGCCTATTCTCACAGATTTGGCCATGCAATTACTTGATAAACTCAATAGAGAACTTGATATTAGGCACCCTTATTTGGACATCACAACAGTTGACTTAGTAGAATTTTATGGTAAGGCAACCAATCCTAAAGCCACGATGAAAAACGTGGTAATCTTTGGGGATTGTCAGACAGACCGCTCTCCTTGCGGGACGGGCACCAGTGCCAAAGTTGCAGCGCTTTATGGAAAAGGCAAGCTAAAGCTCAATGAGGAGTTTATTTATGAAAGTATTACCGGCTCTATGTTTAAAGGTGTTGCCATTGAAGAAACAATGGTGGGAGACTACAAAGCAGTGAAGATCCTTTAAAGTATGGTTTTTCTTTAAGAAAATTATAGACTCTTGTACAGACTAGGGTTTAGACTAAGGTACAAAAAAAGTTATTTTTTTAACAGAAACTCTTGACAAGATATATACTTGTGTTAAAATGTAATAAAAATATACTTATATACATTTGATGTATAAATATGCAATTGGTTTGTCGAAGAAGATAAATTGCAGGTTTACCTATCAAAATAAACTCAGATGCAAAGGCGCGTCATTCTCAGGAATGATGCGTTTTTTTATTAATTAAAAGGAGGAAGAAAAGATGAAAAAATTAGTGAGATTAGTTTCAGTTTTAATGGTAATGATGATGATGTTTGTGGCAGTGACAGGCTGTAGTGAAAAGAAAGCAGAGGCGCCAGCCAGTGCACCAGCACCAGAAGCTGCACCAGCAGCAGAACCTGAGGCCCCAGCGGCTGAAGAAAGCCCAGCAGCAGAAGGCAGTATAGCCGGCGCATTAGAAGGTGTGGAATTATCAGTAGGTACATCTGGCTTATTTGCACCCTTTTCATATTATAATGAAGATGGGACCACACTGATTGGCTATGACTTAGATTTCTTAAAAGCCCTACAAGATCTTTTAGGATTTACAATCAAAAATGATACTGTACAGGCCATGGATTACTCAGCACTTACAACTTCTGTAGCAGAAGGTAAACTAGATATTGCTATGGCAGCACTTTGCGCTACAGACACAAGAAAAGAAGTTATGAATTTCTCTGATACATATTATGATTCAGGACAAATCTTAGTTATTAATAAAGAAACTAGTTCAAAGGAAATTACAGCAATTGATTCACTTAAGGACGGAAAATATAAAGTAGCCGTTGAAAAAGGAACAGCTTCTCACCTGTACGCACAAGCAAACATTGCTGAAAGCGGTATAGAGGTACATGATACGATTACTACAGCTTATGAATCTTTAGAGCAAGGCAAAGTAGCTGCACTGATTCAAGACACACCAGGTATTGCATTCTACATCAAAACGAAAGAAGACACAAAGCTTGAAATGATAGGTGATGAATTTAATCAAGGGCAAGCGCCTTATGCAGTAGCAGTATCTTTTAATGCTTCCAAAGAGCACGAAGCACTTGTTGAGACAATCAACGCTGCAATCAAAGAGCTTACAGAAAACGGCACTATGGGGAAAATAGATACACAGTGGTGTAAGTAATAGCAGGTCACAGTCAGCTCAGATGCAAAGGCGCGTCATTCTTAGGAATGATGCGCCTTTGCATCTGATGATGTGTAAACAACAGAAAATACGATTCGGATTATGACAGATGGGAAGTGGGCGAATGGATTTTTTATTAGT
>JAQSYC010000232.1 GCA_029256345.1 Clostridia bacterium
TCTGCGTTTTGGAGGTCATGAGATGGCAGCGGGACTGTCTTTGAAATGGGAAGATTTTGAAGCTTTCAAAAAAGCAGTTCATACCTATGCGGAGCCTTTAATAGATGAAGAAATGCTTGTGCCGGGTATGGACATAGATTTGGAGACTGACATAAAAAATATAGATTTGGATTTTTGCGAAGGGATGGAAAGACTGGAGCCTTTTGGAGCGTATAACCCTATGCCTGTATTAAGCATTACAGCCAATGTTCAGTATGCTCAAAGAATAGGAAAAGACCTTAATCATCTCAAATTAATAGTTGAAAAAGACAATGCGGTGATGCAGGCTATCGGATTTTACAAAGGTTACTTAGCGGAATATCTGACAGCCGGTGAAACCATTATTATTGGTGGCGAAATCACAAAAAATGTATGGAACAATAAAACCAGTATACAGCTCAGGATAAAGGATATAAAGTCTACAGAGGACGTTATCTTAAAGAACAAGTATTATACGTCACTCTATACGTATTTGAAAAATCCGCAGGAAATACAGGTAAAACACATTCCAGTCAAGAAACCCTTGACAGACGCTGCAACGTCAAAAATAATCAACGTTTACACAGAAGCGGCACTCAATAAATTTTACGAACAAATGAAAAATAATACAGAAAATATTAACTTAAATCTTAAAATATGTTATAATAAAGTTTGTGCAAAAAACAATAATCCTATAGTATGCATTAATCCTATAAAGAAGCACACTAGCAGTCAAGATTACGAATGGGATTATCAAACTATAAGCGAAACATTTGAAGCACCAAATACACTGTTAGATAATCACAAAGCACAGCTTACAAAGATGATTCCGAGCCACAAAGACTGCGTAGAAGTGTATAAACTGCTCAAAAATAACGTATTGGATGATCTTAGCATACATAAAATGGTTATGGCTTTAACTATGTATGATATGACAGAGTACAAATTGTTTCAGATTTTAGAGATTTTCAAAGAATTGAATATTTTGCAGTGGTATATTGCAGAAGACAAAATCAAATATAATCTCATCGCTTCGGGCAAGACAAAACTAGAAGCTTCGGATAGATATGCAGCACTTCAGAAGTTTTCTAAAGTGTTGTTGCAAATCAATTAAAACTATAGTTTAAGGAGGACAAACATGGACTTATATTCTCTTATTCGTGATGTAAAAGATTTCCCAACAGAAGGTATATTATTTAGAGATATTACACCGCTACTTCAAGACAGCGAGGGACTAAGACAGTCTATAGACAGCATAGCAGAGGTATTACAAGGGGTGGACTGCGACGTTATAGTAGGGCCTGAATCAAGAGGATTTATATTTGGAGTACCAACAGCCTACAAGATGAATAAAGGTTTTGTACCTGTTAGAAAACCAGGTAAACTGCCTTATGAGCATCTCGCGCAAACTTATGATTTAGAATATGGATCATCGACTATTGAGATTCATACCGATGCTATTCAAAAAGGACAAAAGGTAGTTATTGTAGATGACCTTTTGGCTACAGGCGGCACCACAAAAGCGATGATAGATCTTATTGAAAAACTCGGCGGAGAAATCGTGAAAATTGTTTATCTGATTGAACTTGAGGATTTGGGTGGCAGAGAGGTTTTAAAAGGCCATGATATCGTTTCTTTATTAAAATATTAAAATAATAATAAATAAGCAAAGCTGTAGGAGCTTTGCTTATTTATTATTATAAAACCATCTTACCACGACAAAAATGTTGCAAAAATATGATATATACTATAAGTTTATGTATATTACCATTGAATTTTTATACCAATATGTCTATAATATAAAATAATTATAAGTTTACTACATAAGGGGGTAGACGATGCCGGATGAAATTTATGACAAACTAATAAAAAGAATACGTTCATATCACCCTTCTGACAACTTGACAATGGTAGAAAAAGCCTACAATCTGGCCAAGGAAGCCCATGAGAACCAATTGAGAAAATCAGGAGAACCGTATATTATTCATCCATTAGAAGCGGCCTATATATTAGCAGATTTAGAGCTGGATATGGAGTCGATTGTAGCGTGTATTTTGCATGATGTTGTGGAGGATACGGATTATACATTAGCAGATATAGAACATTTATTTAATAAGGAAGTAGCTCTTCTAGTTGATGGGGTTACAAAGCTTGGAAAAATCCAATATACTACTCAAAACAGGCAACTGCAAAAAGAGGAAATACAAGCTGAAAATTATAGAAAAATGTTTTTGGCCATGGCTCAGGATATAAGAGTCGTTCTTATTAAATTGGCAGACAGGCTGCACAACATGCAGACACTTAAGTATATGTCTCCTGAAAAGCAAAAGGAAAAAGCAGAGGAAACCTTAAATATTTATGCGCCTATTGCACATCGATTGGGCATATGCAAAATCAAAGCAGAGCTTGAAGATTTGTCGCTGCGTTACATCGATCCCGAGATGTATTATGATTTAGCTCATAAGATCTCTAAAAAAAGAGTGGAACGTATACAGTATATAGAAGATATCATCGATCAGATTAAGACCAAAGTAGAAGAGGCGGGTATTAAAGCGGTTATAGAAGGTCGCCCTAAACATTTTTTCAGTATCTACAAAAAATTGGTGAATAAAAGCAAGACACTGGATCAAATCTACGACCTTTTCGCTGTGAGAGCTATAGTTGGCAGTGTTAAAGACTGTTATGGGGTATTAGGCATTATTCATGAGCTTTATACACCCATTCCAGGAAGATTTAAAGATTATATAGCAATGCCAAAGCCGAACATGTATCAGTCGCTGCATACGACACTGATGGGCATTGAGGGCACACCTTTTGAAATGCAGATTCGTACAGAAGATATGCACCGTACAGCAGAATATGGTATTGCAGCGCACTGGAAATATAAGGAAGGCAAAAAAGATGGGACGGTTCAGGATAAATCAGAGGAAAAACTCACTTGGTTAAGAGAGATCCTTGAGTGGCAAAGAGATATGAGTGACAATGAGGAATTTATGAATGCACTCAAGGTAGACTTAGATATTTATGCAGATCAAGTGTATGTTTTTACACCAAAAGGAGAACTTTTAACCCTTCCAAAAGGTTCAACACCTATAGACTTTGCCTATAATATCCACAGCGATGTAGGGAATAAGATGGTAGGCGCCAAAATTAACGGTAAGATTGTAACCTTTGATTACGTGATAAAAAATGGGGATCGTATAGAAGTGCTTACGGCACAAAATTCGAGGGGGCCTAGCAGAGACTGGCTTAATATTGTTAAGAGTACTCAGGCTAGAACCAAAATCAACCAATGGTTCCGTAAACAGTTCAAAGAAGAAGATAGTACAAAAGGCAAAGAAATGTTGGAGATTGCGGCCAAACAAAGAGGTTATAATTTATCTTTTCTTACAGACACTGCAGTCGTAGATACAATCTGTAGAAGATATGGCATGAAAACATGGGAAGGCATATGTGCCGCCATTGGATACGGCACGATGAAGGAAAGACAGATTATACAAAAACTTATTGATGAAACATTAAAATTCAAAAAAGATTTTGTAACCCCTGAACAAATCCT
>JAQSYC010000233.1 GCA_029256345.1 Clostridia bacterium
TTGGTCGCAGTCTCCAATGAGATTTTCCCTTCTTTATAGAGCTGAATGATGGAACTATCCATCGTGACCATCCCCGCCAGTCCCCCTGTTTGAATCTGAGAATAAATTTGGTGCGTCTTTCCCTCCCGGATTAAATTGCTGATGGCAGGACTGCCTATCATGATTTCAAGTGCCACACACCTGCCTTTGATATCGGAGCGGGGCAGCAGCTGCTGCGAAACGACCCCTTTTAGAATATTGGAAAGCTGCACTTTGATTTGTTGCTGTTGATGGGGTGGAAAGACATCAATAATCCTATCGATAGTTTGAGGAGCCCCTATGGTATGCAGCGTACTGAGCACCAAGTGACCCGTTTCTGCTGCCGTTATGGCTGTAGCGATGGTTTCTTGGTCCCGCATCTCCCCAACTAAAATAACATCGGGATCTTCCCTTAAGGCGGCCCGTAAGGCTTCGGAATAGTTTTTGCTGTCTATCCCTATTTCTCTTTGATTAACAATACTGTTTTTATGCTTGTGAAGGTATTCAATAGGGTCCTCTAACGTGAGGATATGTCCTTTTCTTCTTTCATTGATATAGTTAATCATGGTCGCAAGAGTCGTAGACTTACCACTTCCTGTTGGCCCTGTTACAAGTACCAGTCCCCTTGTGTTATTAGATAGATTCTCCAAAATATGTCTAGGCAAACCTAGCTGCTCCATGGAAGGAATCGTGATGCCAACAGCCCTTAGTGCTGCTGCATAAGTGCCTCTTTGTTTAAACACATTCACCCTAAATCTGCCAATCTGAGGTATGGCGTAGGAAAAGTCCACCTCTCCCCTTTCCTCAAATTTGATATAAATACTTTCATCTTTTTGAAGCAGCTCCTCAATCAGCTGCTTCGACTCCTGAGGTCCCAGTGCAGGCATATCGAGTCTTATAAGGCTGCCATTCACTCTGATAGCCGGAGGAATCCCCGTCGTAATATGAAGGTCTGATGCACCCCTGTCATTCACAATTTGTAATAAGGCATCCATATTCATCCTAAGCATCCTCACTTTCTACTGTTCATAAGCCACTCTCAGCATTTCTTCCATCGTAGTCTGTCCCTGCAGCACACTGTAGTGGGCATTGTCCCAGAGGGTACGCATGCCCCTTTGTATGGCCTTCTCCTTTATTTCCTCAGTAGTCATGCCTCCACTGGCTATGGCATCCTGAAGCGCCCCATCCAAAACAAGAATCTCATGAACGGCTATACGGCCCTTGTAACCTGTGTGGTTGCAGACACTGCATCCCCTCGTTTTATAAACACCTATTCCCTCTTTAATCTTGTAAATCAGCTCTTCCGTTGCTGTGACCGTATGCTTGACCTTGCAGTTAGGACAAAGCTTTCTAACCAGCCTTTGAGAAATAACCCCCTTAACCGCTGCTCCCACCATAAAAGACTCTGTACCCATATCAATCAGCCTTGCAATAGAGCTGGCTGCATCATTGGTGTGCAGTGTGCTTAAAACCAGATGCCCTGTTATAGCTGCCCTGATGGCAATACTACTTGTCTCACTGTCTCGCATCTCCCCTATCATAATGATATCTGGATCCTGCCTCAAAATGGACCTGAGGCATTGGGCAAAGGTGAGACCAATCTTGGTATTAACAGCGATTTGGTTGATGCCTTCTATTCTATTTTCGACTGGGTCTTCCACCGTTACAATATTAATGTGGTCTTTATTGAGCGCCCTAAGTGCTGCCGAAAGCGTTGTGGATTTGCCGCTTCCCGTGGGGCCTGTCACCAAAATAATACCGTGGGGATTACCCAAAAGCTGTATAATCTTTTCATAATCTTGTGGGTGAAAACCCAAATCTTTGAGTTTTAATGGATTGCCCTTGTGATAGATAAACCGTATGACTGTTTTTTCACCATAAATAGTTGGCAAAATACTAACCCGCATATCTACTTGATAGCCGTTTACTTGTCTGGACATTCTGCCATCCTGCGGCAACCTTCTTTCCGAGATATTCATATTGGATAAAATCTTGATTCTGGCTGTAATAAGGTTTAACATTTCTTTTTTAATACGTTCTATTTCATAAAGCTGTCCGTCTACTCTATATCTGATGCGGATAAAACTTTCGAAAGGCTCAATGTGAAGGTCTGAGGCTTCTTTTAAAGTAGATATATGCAAAAAATTGTTTACAAGATCAATGATATGCCCATTTTCTGCCGTATCAGCGTTTTCTTCTGATACCAGGCTTTGGGCTTCTTCTTGCATCTGCTTTTCTACCTCAAATACAATATTTTTAGTTTGAGCCAACGCATAGGCCTGATTGATGAGATTTTCTATTTCTTTGGCAGCTGCAAGTAGCGGAACAATTTCCATCTTAGTAGAGATTTTGAGATCATCTAACGCAAACATATCCAGCGGATCTTTCATGGCCACTTTAAGTCTTGGCCCATCGGTCCCCACTGCTATGACAGTATATCTTCTTGCAATGCTTTCGGGCACCTTAGAGGCAACGGTATAGTCAATCGTGTATTTCTCTAAATCCATATGAGGGATGCCTAGTTGAAACTCTAGCGCCCCCAAAATGTCTTTATCCGTTATAATCCCCTCATCAACTAATATCTCCCCGATTTTTTTATTGGTACGGTGCTGCTCTTCTATACCCCAATCTAACTGTTCTTTGGTGATCATACCCGTTTCGTAGAGTAAGTCCCCTAATTTTTTTCTTTCTGCTTTTTTCATAGGCACCTCCTTAACTGCTTTTACATATCTCGCTTGAGCAACCCAATTATTTGTCTATTCCATTTGTTCTAAATAATATTAACTACTTTTGATGATTCTGTAAATTCAATTTTATTATACGCTTCTTACCTATCACTTATCAATCTTTATTTTGGTAAAAACAACCATTTTTAACAAAATAAACTACAATACTCGTTATTTATAAAAAGCAATAAAAAAACCAACAATTAGTAAGACTAATTGTTGGTCGGTTGCACCATAAGCTCCGATTCTCCAGGTGCCCAAGTACAGAGAATGTTTCATAGCTTCCAACTTCCATTAAAACCTGTAAATTTTATGCACAATTCAACAAAATATATTTAAATATATCTTTTTCTTAATTAACCAAATTATAGCATATTGCAGATGTTTTAATCAAGTGTACAATTTACTAACTAATGGTAAGGTTTCAAAGAAAATTTTTACCTTTTACAGATTATTTTGCTTACTTAAATTGACGTTTGCACTATATCATGTTAGATTATATGTGGATAATAAATCTTATGTAGACTAAAAGGATAGAGGTGCGGTACTTATCAGTATATATACCAAGGTGAGCACAATGACGTATATAGAAAGGAAGTACTGCCGAAGCAGCATTCTATTGCTTAAAGGGATGATGCTGGTGCTAAATAAAATATATTTAGTACTGTCATACAATACTTTGTATGGAGAGCTATCTACCATGTGAATCTTTAATATGAATCTCACATCCTTTTTGTTCTATACCCAAACAAAAAAGGAGGATCTATGTATGAAAAGAAAAAGCTTTAAATTTATTTTACTTATGTTTACCTTTACACTTGTTGCACTCAACGCAGGAAAATATGGCCTTCTGACGCTCATTCCCCCACTTATGGCAATTGTCCTTGCCTTTATCACAAAAAATGTTATTATTTCTTTATTCCTTGGGGTGTTATCAGGTACTTTTATGCTGGCTCTTAATGAAAACTCTATTTTGCCAGCCATCTACGTGGCTTTTGAAAAATTTACTTACGCGGCCCTTGGTGCTTTAGCTGACCCATGGAATGCAGGGATCGTGCTTCAAGTACTTACAATAGGCGGACTTATTGCGCTTATTTCTAAACTTGGTGGTGCTAAAGCGGTTGCAGAAACCCTTGCTAAACATGCCAAAACCGCCAAAAGTTCTCAATTGATAGCTTGGGTTTTAGGCCTTTTTATATTTTTTGATGACTATGCCAACTCTCTGATTGTTGGACCTATCATGAGACCTGTAACAGATAAACAACATGTTTCCCGTGAAAAACTCAGTTTCATCATTGATGCTACTGCGGCTCCTGTTGCTGGTATTATGTTTGTTTCCACTTGGATTGGTTATGAGTTAAGTGTTATTAAGGATGGATTTGGACAGATCGGCCAAACCGTTTCACCTTTTAACATTTTTATTGAAACGATTCCTTTTAGATTTTATAATATTTTAATGTTACTTTTTGTTGCGCTTATTGCGTTATTGTTAAGAGACTTTGGTCCTATGTACAAAGCTGAAAGACGTGCTAGACTTACTGGTAAAGTTCTAAAAGATGGTGCTGTTCCTCTTTCAGGTGCAGAACTTGATGAACTGACTCCTAAAAGCAATGTAAAGCTTTCTGTATGGAATGCCATCATTCCTATTGGATCACTGATTGTCAGTGCACTGCTTTTATTTTATTTTAACGGAAGAGCTTCTCTCTTAGGTGGCGAAGACGCTGAGATGATCGCCCTTATGCAAAATGCACCAGCTTCTTTTGTAGCTATCCGTGAGGCTTTTGGAGCTTCTGATGCCGCTGTTGTTCTTTTTCAGGCAGCGCTTATCGCTTCTATCATTACCATT
>JAQSYC010000234.1 GCA_029256345.1 Clostridia bacterium
TTTCTCTCCTTCACAATAAATAAGTACTTATGTAACTTGTACTTATCTAAAATCATCCCTCACTCCCTTATCTTTTATGCATCTTTTCTAGATTAAGTTAAATAAACAATGGTGTTATACCTCTTTGTTTTCTTCATGGTAGCTCATTTCTTCTCTTACTTCTTCTTTAAACTTTTGTAACAGTTCTTCTTTTATCGTAGGCAGCTCTTCTAGATTTTTAAAACCAAAATGTCGCAAGAAATCATGGGTTGTACCAAATAAAATAGGCCTTCCGATTACGTTTAATCTTCCCACCTCTTCAATAAGCTTATATTCGATTAATTTACTTATGGTATGCTCACACCGTACGCCTCTTATATCCTCTATTTGTGTTCTGGTAATAGGTTGTGAATAGGCTATGATGGCCAATGTTTCAATAAGTGCCTGTGTCAAAATATTCCGCATAGGTTTTTGCCTATACTTTTGTATGTAGGTCATATGTTTTGCAGCGGTGCACATCTGATAGCCATCATCTACTTCTATGATTTCAACCCCACTATTAGTCTCTGCATAAATCTCATTTAATCTATACACGGCCATATGAATCTTGATTTCTTCTTCATCACATATGTCACATAGTCTGCTGCCCGAAATAATATCTCCTGAATAAAAAAATAACGCCTCTAAAATACTCTCTAATTCTGTTTTATTCATCAATTGCTTGTCCTCCTGTTACTGCAATATCTCCTAAAGGGTCCTGCTGAATAATACATATCTTTTTTTTATGAACCAGTTCAAGCAAAGCCATAAATGTTACAATTAATTCTATTTTTGGCATTTCTCTTGAACAAATTTCAAAAAAAGTAGTTTGAGTTTTAAGCTTAATAAGATTTATAATGTATAAACTTTTTTGCTCAATCGTATAGACATCTCTCTTTAAAATATTATAGTCCATCGGGACCTCTTTTTTTAAGCGGTCGTCCCATTCCTTTTGCTTAAGAAGTTCCTCAAAAGTAATATAAAGCTTTTTAAGTGTAAGATCTTCTAAGATAGTTTCATAGTCTACAGGTAACTTTGGAACATCTATATTAGCCAACGTATTTCTAAAACAATAAGCATCTGTACTGGACTGACACTGGCTTAATTGATTAGAAATATATTTAACCTTTTTATACTCCAATAACTTTCTAACAAGTTCTTCTCTAGGATCTTCTTCTACACCCTCCTCCGTTTTAAGCGGCTTGGGTAAAAGCATTTTTGATTTAATCCATAGAAGATGAGATGCCATAACAATAAAGTCGCTCAGCTGTTCTAATTCTATATGTTTAGACGCCTCTAAATAAGCCATATATTGGTCTGTGATAGCTGCTATCTCAATGTCGTATATATTCATCTTGTTTTTTTCAATAAGATATAATAGCAGATCTAAAGGTCCTTCAAATTCTTGTAATTTAAACGTTACAGACACGTATACTTCCTCCTAGCACCTTTATAAATACCTATTAAGTGTATCGCTTGGCGCCAATTTATGCAATAGAAAAATTAAAAGCATAATTAGTCTACTAGCTTCTAATTATGCTTTGGTATTTATTTTGCTACACTGAAATAACGTCTGTACATATAAAAAATCATATCGTTCAGTTTAGCTTTGCCTACATCATATGCTGAAACAATGGGTGCCTCACCTACATGCGCGCCATCTAAATAATAGGTGATGGTCCCGATTTGTTCTCCTTTTTGAATAGGTGCGCTAACAGCATCCTTATACTTAACTTCATAAGTTAATTCAGCGCCTGCTTGATCCTTTGCAACTACAAAAGCCTTAGTTTGCTCCGTCACACCTTCTACAACCGTTTTATCTCCTTTTTTGACATCTATCCGCCCAACTACTGTCCCCATTGCCGGACCCGTCTTAACTGTATAATTGGCAAACCCATAGTCCAGCAGTTGTCCTGCCTCTTGAAATCTTATTTTGCCGTTTTCTGAACCCATAACAACAGCAATTAAACCCATACCATTCCTTGTTGCTGTCGCACTTACACAATGTTTAGCTTCTGGGGTATAACCTGTCTTAAGTCCTGTTATCCCTTTATACCATTTAATCATTTTGTTGGTGTTAGAAAGGCCAAATTCTGATTCTCCTCTTCTTGTCTTATGGATAATGGTATCCATCCAAATCGTAAGGACTTTGGACATTTCAGGATATTTCAGCATAAGTTCTCTTGACATGAGTGAAATATCATAAGCTGTTGAAACATGTCCCTCAGCATGAAGACCACAAGCATTTTTAAAAACCGTATGCTGCATACCGAGTTCTTGGGCTCGTCTATTCATCATTTCAACAAATTGTTCTTCACTCCCTGCAATATACTCTCCCATTGCCACTGCCGCATCGTTGGCTGATGCAATACAAATGCATTTGACAAGATCTCTTACTGTCTGTTCTTCACCTGGCTCCATAAAAACTTGTGAGCCACCCATATGTGCAGCATGCTCACTGATTGCCACCTTATCCTCCCACGTAATCTTTCCAGAAGCTATAGCGTCATTAATCAGTAAAAGTGTCATAATCTTTGTAATACTGGCTGGGGGAAGCGCCTCGTCTTTATTATGATCCAGTAACACCTTACCACTAGATTCCTCTATCAATACATAACTTCTGGCTGTAGCTGCTACTGACTCTGTTTTTTTCGCCTCAGTCGCAGCTAGCGTCTGTGATGTCACCATTATACTTATTAGCATACTTATTATCAGCGTCTTTTTGTTCCTCATAAGTATCCTCCTTATTTTTATTCTCCTTCTAGTATTTGTCATTTTATACAAATTATACTTTTGTTACATTTATTTTATTTTTTATGGATTTAATAGACTTTTTAAACACATCACCTTGTCACCATTTAAAAATAGCGTTATGATTGACATATATCAAATGAAGGAGGTTTTACCGTGAGAATTGTTGATTTAATTAATAAAAAAAAGCGTGGAGAAACTTTAAGCAAAGATGAAATATATTATATTGTAGATGGGTATACCAAAGGCGAAATCCCTGATTATCAAATGTCATCTTTTTTGATGTCAGTTTACTTCAAAGGAATGAATAAAGAAGAAATAGCGCATCTAACGATGTCTTATGTTCATTCGGGCGAACAAGTGGATCTTTCAAAAATAGCAGGTATCAAGGTTGATAAACATAGCTCCGGCGGTGTAGGCGATAAGCTTTCATTAGCTATCATCGGCATCATCGGAAGTTTAGGTATCCCTATGGCCAAAATGTCTGGCAGAGGCCTTGGCCACACCGGAGGCACCATCGATAAGCTGGAGTCTATTGAAGGCTTTAGAACTGAACTAACGAGTGAAGCATTCATCAACAATGTTAATCAGTATAAAATGGCTATTGTTGGCCAGTCTCCAAATCTCACTCCTGCTGACAAAAAAATTTATGCCTTGAGAGATGTTACCGGAACTGTTGATAGCATTCCCCTTATTGCTGCGTCTATTATGAGTAAAAAAATAGCTTCTGGTGCGGACTGTATTGTCCTGGATGTAAAGGTAGGTTCCGGAGCTTTCATGAAGTCTGTCACGAAACCACACTTGCCCTAACGATAGCCTCTCACATGGCAATACTTGGTGAAGTTTTTACTGACTTTGAAACGGCCTACGAGGCACTCCAAAAACTTCTCAACTCCGGGGCAGCTTATGAAAAATTCAAAGAATTTGTCAGTATACAAGGTGGAAATCCCGATCTTATTGAGCATCCTGAAAAACTGCCTCAAGCCAAATATCATATTGAAGTTAAGGCTACCCATTGTGGATATGTAGGTGCTGTCAATGCAGAATCTATTGGGATGGCTGCTATGCACCTCGGAGCAGGGCGCATGACTAAAGACGATGTTATCGACTATGCTGCCGGCATCACAATGGTAAAAAAGGTAGGTCATACAGTATCTCCTGGTGATACACTTTGTATACTACATACCAACAAAGAGGATTTTAACGAAGCAAAGGCCCTAGCTGCAGAAGCCTTTTCATTTACTGATATCCAACCCGAAAAATTGGTATACATTCATCAAATTATTCAATAACGGCTTTTATCTCACCCTTTTTTATTTTTACACTCATCTACTCGCTATAGATTGACAGAATAGCAGCCCAGAAAAGTTAAATTTTCTGGGCTGCATTTTAATTTCTATTTGTCTGATTCGATAACTTCATTAAGAAAACTGTTCCCAATAGGCAAATTTGGCATATTAAATAAGTTACAGATGGTCTGTCCTATATCCGCAAAACTCGTCCTTGTTCCTAAGTTGTTATTCTCTTTGATATTATGACCATATACAATGAGTGGTACATATTCTCTGGTATGATCCGTCCCTTTAGTGGTAGGGTCACATCCATGATCTGCTGTGATGATTAAAATATCCTCTGGTGTCATGGCTTCTAGAATACGTGGTAACTGATTATCAAATTCTTCAAGTCCCCTCCCATAGCTTAAGTAATCATTTCTATGTCCCCACTTCATATCAAAATCTACTAGATTCGTAAAAATAATCCCTTCTGTATGTTGTTTCATACACTCTAGTGTTACACTCACACCTTCTAAATTGCTTTTGGTATGAATAGCCGTGCTTATGCCCTGCTTTGCAAAAATATCTTCTATCTTTCCCACCGCAATAACTGGTATATGATACGCTTCGCAATACGTCAGTAAGTTAGGAGCTGGAGGCATCACCGCAAAATCTCTTCTATGAGGGGTTCTTTCAAAACTTCCCTCTCCTCCTATAAACGGTCTTGCTATAACCCTTGAGACCTCATGTTCTCCTCTTAAAATCTCCCTGGCCGTTTCACACATTTCATATAGCTTTTCAAGTGGTATAATCGCTTCATGGGCTGCTATCTGAAACACACTATCTGCTGACGTATAAACAATAGGATACCCTGTTTGCATATGTTCTTTGCCAAACTCCTCAATAATAGCTGTCCCAGATGCTACACAGTTTCCTATTACACGGGTATTGAACGCCGTTTCAAAGGCTTCTATAATCTCCTTTGGAAAACCATCCGGATAGGTTGGAAAAGGCACCGCTGTGTGGATACCTACCATCTCCCAATGACCTGTTGTTGTATCTTTTCCTTTGGACAATTCTGCAAGTCTTGCGAATGAACCTTTAGGGTTTTGACTTTTGGGGAGAACTGCTATCCCCTCAATATTACCTAGTCCAAGTTCAATTAAGTTCTCTATATCCAATCCTCTAGAGGCTTCATAAACATGCGAAAGTGTATTCACATCATAATCTCCATAATCTCCTGCATCAGGCATTTCACCTATACCAACACTGTCTAAAACTATCCATATCACTCTTTTCATTTTTTCACCTTCCTCATTTAGCTGCATACTCCTATTATATAATAAGTATACAAAAAATCCAGAGTTTTTATACTCTGGTATT
>JAQSYC010000235.1 GCA_029256345.1 Clostridia bacterium
AAAAGTTATAGAGAGATTGCCCAAAGTCTGGGTATTACAGAAGTAAATCTGCGTATGAAATATGTAAGATTGAGAAAAGAAATAAAACATATTGTTCAATCTGTTGCCAAAGAAAATTTTATATAACCTATGTTACAACTACATAAAACCAACATGTAATAAGTGATTGGATATGAGCTCAGTTCAAATCACCAAAGGAGGTTGTTTAATGAAAAATATATCTCAAAATATGCATCAGGTAGATTTCTTGCAAGATAGCCTTGATCAGGCTATTGATGATATGGATATCACTCAAATAGATTTGCAGCTTGAAAAACTCTCAGATATCGATCCCTTTCCTTATCAAATTGAGGACAGCAGCCTCTTTGCCAAAAAAATAATCCGTCAAAATAAGAAAGGAAATGCTATTATGAAAAAAACTTATAAAAAATGGGGAACCTTAACCGCAAGTCTTCTCCTTACCGCTATCGTTGGTGTAAGTGGCGCCTATGCAGCAGGACTGCTTGACCAGTTCACCTTTTTCAATAAAGATAAAACGATTGTCGTTAAAAGTAACCAGCCTCTGACTTCTGAAGAAGCCAAAGAACTGGCTGATGATGCCGCTTTTGCCTACGACCAACCAAAGGATTTAGAAAACTACGCATCACCGGTGGAAGAAAAGGCTTTTACCAGTGTAGCTGAAATCAAAGAATCTTTTGGTATTGATATTGTCTTTCCTGACTATATACCATCAGATTTTCAGCTTGACCCTGAGATTTATACCCAAACATTGTCTGATAATAACTTTCAGATTTATACTACCTTTACCTCTACACAAGGGGAAACGAGGCGTTTTGGCCTTTCACTTCTCTATAATAAACTATCAGAAGAAAGTACTTCTATCACTGTAACAGATGTGGTTTATAAAGATGATTATCAAACACCTGCTGGTACTCACTATACGCTCTTTGATGACGAGGGTGGTGTTATCGCCCAGACTGAAATAGGTGATCTTGAATATGTTCTCGTCTTCTTAGGTTTTGAAAAAGAAGAAATGTATCAGGTCAT
Source organism: Clostridia bacterium (assembly GCA_029256345.1). Classification (GTDB taxonomy): domain Bacteria; phylum Bacillota; class Clostridia; order Lachnospirales; family Cellulosilyticaceae; genus FMMP01. Next base: position 1,048 of record JAQSYC010000235.1, read on the forward strand.
TGACAGCACTAACCTTGAGGCTTATACCGAATAAGTTTATCCATTATAAAACAGGCACCGAGTCCTGCCGCCACAGGCAATCTTTAGATTATCCGTAGCGTTAGGTACTCGTGCCTATTTTCTTTTATCTTTTTACCAATCCTTCTGACTCATCTATAGAAGCTCCAGTACCTTAAGCACCTTTTCTCCTATGTTTCTTTCTTTCCCTTTATAAGGAAAACAATGAATATGAATGGCTGGATTAAAATTAAGTTCTATAATCGAATAGCTGCTCGTTTCACTGGCATAATCCTCCAGCATCATGTCTACACCGCAAAACTTAGCGCCAACTGCCCTTGCTGATTCTATTGCTATCTCCTTAAATTTATCTGGAATACTATCGGTATAATCGATGCTATCTCCTCCTGTGCTGATATTGGAGTTTTCTCTTAAATAAACGACCTCACCACTTCTTGGCACATAGTTAAAATCCAGCTGCCTTTGTTTTAAAAATAGTTCACTACTGCTATCCAATCTGATTTTTTCTAGAGGTGTTTTATAGCCTTTTCCCCTTAATGGATCTTGATTTTTAATTTCAACAAGCTCTGTTATGGTGTGAATACCATCGCCTTCTACATTAGCCGGCACCCGATGTAAAATCCCTGCCACTTCGTCTCCGATAACTAAAAATCTATATTCTTTTCCTTTAGCAAATTCTTCAATCAGTACGGTATCATCATATTTAAATCCTATTTCTAACGCCTTAGCAATATCTTCCTTGGAAGTGCCTTCTGGGAAAATACTGATGCCTGTTCCAAAATTAGTTGACTTCGGCTTTACAACAAGGGGTCTCTTTTCATATTGCCCTATAGCCAATGCTGGATTTTGTCCTTTTGTCAGTTCTATCCCTTTAGGAACACAAATATGATGTTTCTCCAAGACCTTTTTAGTCACTGTTTTATTTTCCATCATCAGCATTGTCATATAGCTGTCCTTAGAAGTTTTAGTCGCCTGTTTAACGTATTCTGTGATATGCCCCTTACTCAGTTCAATAAAGTTATCACTTCTATCTATTATTTGAGTATTAATCCCTCTTTTAACAGCCTCTTTAATAAGAATCTGCGTTGAAAGCTCAAGGTCCTCATAGCCTTCAAACTTATACCGATTGGTATAGGCAGTCTGCTTGTAGGCTTTAGCTAGATTGAGGTGCGCCCCTATATAGCCCTCTTCTTTTGCTTTTTCAGTTATTTGGTATGCATAAGTTTTTGTTGCATCTAAGCTCTTTTCTAGCATACTGTCTATCAGTGCTTCTTTGCCAAGATTTAATGTCTGACATATATTTTTCATTTCACCTAGTATATCAAGAGTCCATTGTATTCTGCTAATTTCTTCCCCATTTTTTTGAAGTCTCACATCTTGTTGACCAAGCCTCGCAATATTTTTCTGATTGAAGAGCGCTTCTTGCTGCCACTCTGTATAGTTTGTTTCCTCTTTAAGAAGCAAGTAAATAATAAAAAGATGAATGAAATCCAAATCTTCTAAACTGATACCCGCTTTATCGAAGGGGTTAATGTCTATACTTCTAAGTTCGATATATTGAATCCCTTGTTTTGCGATAGAAGTCAGCAGATTTTTATTGTCCTTGGCTTTGGGTCTAATTTGTGCATAAAGTTCTTTATGACTCTGTATCATATTGTCTTTTACAAAAGCTTCTACACTATGAATATAGGCTTCTACACTAGTATAGTCTGGAAATAAATCCGTATCATTTTTGTACCCGCACTCTCCATTTCTGTAAGAAATAGCCCCTTCATTCGAAAAGCCATCCCGTCCAATACGCTCTGGGTGTTTTGTACAGTCCTTTCTATAGCTGCTATGGGTCATAGGCGCCGCTCCAACAAGATAAACCAGGAGCCACCCATATCTCAGATAATTCCTTACTACTTTTAAGTACAACCCATCTTTAAAATCTTTATAACTTATATCTAAGCTTTGACAGGCATACAACCTCTCAAAAAGTATTTCATCAAAAGAAAAGTTATAATGTATTCCTGAAATAAGCTGCTTTTTACCTCCATATTTCTTAAATAACCTTTCTCTATACTCTCTAGCTTCCCTCCACGGTCCGCTGTCGCCATATTTAGCTATTGGGATATATGCGTCATCAGGTATATCGCAAGGCATAGACTGCGGCCACAGATATTCTTCACCGATCTCTAATGCTAGAATATCATAGAGGGCATTTAAAAAGTGATAAACTTCCTCTGTCGTTTTTAATGCTGGGGTAATAAGCTCCACTTGACTTTCTGAAAAATCAGTTATAATGTAGGGGTTTACTAATTTGTCGCCAAATACTGCTGGATGGTCTGTCTTTGCAAGCTTTCCCTCTATTGTTGTTCTAAGCCCTTCTCGTTCAACGCCAAATCTCCCGCTGAGGAGCTCTTCTTTATCAAATAACTCTTTAAATAGATAAAGCATCCCTGTACTCCTTCCAAACTTTGAATTTAAAAATAAAGT
>JAQSYC010000236.1 GCA_029256345.1 Clostridia bacterium
ATCATTATTTTGGCTCTAGTCCTCAACTTACTAGGTATCGCTATCTATCTAAAAATCTTCATTGCGAGAGACATATCCATTGGCATACAGCATATGAATAATGAATTTTCTGTTTTCATGAAGGATTTAGGACCAGATACAACCCTTAGAGAGCTTCAAATACTCCTTAATCAAAAATTACAGGACAGCAGGTTTTTAAATGCCATCTTCTATAAACTTATCTCTGATAATATTAGATATTCTCTCATGCTGCTCCCTATTTTGTTAGGCACTGTACTATTTTACATGAATAAGGAAGTCCTAAAACCTCTTAACAGGCTTAATGAAGCCATTAAACACTTTAACCGCAAAAACGGCTATCATACGACTAAACATTCCAAAAATGAAATTTTGAAGCTGAGTAATAACTTTTTTGTTATGTCTGAGCAGATAGAGGCTAGTAAACGCAAAAAAAATGAGTTTATCAGCTGCATTTCTCATGACTTAAAAACCCCACTTACTTCTATATTAGGGTATACTCAGAGATTGATTGATCCTGGTATAGCAGATAAAGAAAAGCGGCTCAAATATTACCAAACCATTTTAAATAAAGCCAATGATATCCAAACTATGGTAGAAGAACTCAATAATTATGTTATGGGAGAAATCCAAGAAGTCTCACTTCGAAAAGTAAATCTCAAGAAGTTTTTAGATGAAATTGCTGAGGAATACTTCGAAGAGCTTTTGACCTATAATATTCATCTTATACCAACCATTGATTTAAACCAAGATACCTGTTCTTTTTTGGATGATATACAAATACGCCGTGTTTTTGCTAATATTTTTTCTAATTCTGTAATCCACGGTGGCACTAATATGCAAATCACGCTGCATGCCTTTGTTAAAAATGAAAAACTTGTGGTTACACTGGAAAACGACGGTCTATCGCTTCCCAATACGGCATATGATAAGGTCTTTGACCTGATGTATCAGGCTGATACCGCAAGAACCCCACAGCAGCAGCAAGGCAGAGGCCTAGGGCTTGCTATTGTGAAACAAATTATCGAAAAACATAACGGGCATATCACTGCTTACGGCCCCAGTCACGGAGGTTTTGGACTGGAATTTCAGCTTCCTATCACTCAGTTATAAAAATCTTAAGTTTTACCAAACTTTATATAGAAAGGATAATGTAATTTGACAATTACATTGAGGATAACATGATGAAAATTTATCTCAAAAAATTACTAGCTGTGCTTATGACATGCTCTGTTTTGGCAGCACTGCCTCTTTATGCTGCCGAACCAAAAGCCTCACTTACACTAGAGGAAGCTATTGAATCTGCTTATAGATACAGTGATCAAATCTCTTTGAACTCTAAGGAATATGATTTACTTAAAGAGCAGCTCAAAGCCAATGAAGGAGGTGCTTTTGTCTCCTATCAAACCGTTTATTTAACAAAAGCTAAAAATGAACAACAAAAACAAATTCTTAAAGACCAAATTGCCTACGATATCACTAATCGCTACAATGCACTGGTTACACTTCAGACAGAGTTATCTAATCTAGAGGCAAACATTGCTCTTAATACCAAAAAACTTACGGATATGGCTCTTAAAAAGAAGGTGGGCCTTGTCACCACTACTGAATATGACAGCTTAGCTCTCCAATTAGAAATGCAAAAAAACACCAAAGCTGCAAAGTCTGAGTCGCTTATCAATGATCAAAACTATTTTAAAATTCTTACGGGCAAGGATGTCTCTAAGTACAGTTTAGAGGATCAACTTTCTTATGAACCCTTCCGTATATCTGGGCCTATAGATAGTTATATTAATAATAAAATAGCAGACTACCTAAAATATGATACAGATATCGTGCAGCTTCAAGCCGATAATATCATTACGGAGGGCTCTGCGCCAATGGAATGGTCTGTTTATCTTGGTCAAAAGTATAAAGTGGATACTCAAATATCCGGACTCGAAAACACCCAAAAAGCGCTTAGACAGGCTTTAATGACTACCTACTCCTCTTTGCTTAGTTTAGAAGAGCAGATTGTCACTTTACAAAGTCAGTTACAGCTTCTCGAAAAACAGCTGTCAACAGCAAAGCTGCAATATCAAGTTGGCCTGATGACTTCCCTTGATTATAATATCCAGCTTCTAAAGCTTGAAGATGTCAAATACAACTTAAGGAATTTAGTAACTAATTATAATTCACTTAAGGACATGATTCAAAAACCATGGGTTTCTGGTGGTAGTATGCAGCAGCAAGGTTCTTAAGTGACTCTTTTGTTACACGCTGTTAATTCCTATTAAATATTAAAAAGGAAATTTTCTCTTGATTTACATCATGGGAAAATTTCCTTTTTTCATTGGGTTTAACCCGATTATTTCAAGCTCTATTTTTGGAAATAATACCTCATAATCCCAAGTCTTTCATAGGTTTTAAAGAAGGCATTTATAGGCACAAAATATTTATCTTAAATATATTGACATCATATATATTTGATGATATTATTTATAGTTTGATAATTTTAAAAAAATGTGTTATACTAAATATAAAAGTTATTTATAAGGAGGCACGCATTATGTTTAAGATTGGTGATAAAGTTGTTTGCCCTATGAGAGGGTCAGGTATTGTTGAAAAGATTGAAGAAAGAGACTTTTTAGGTACGGCTCAGGAATATTTCATTATAAAAATTCTAAATACTGATATGACACTTATGATTCCCACTGCTAAAATCTCTACCTCCAATATCCGTTTAATCAGTGACTTGTCTACAGCTGAAGATGTTCTTCATATTTTTGATGCGTACGAAGAAGCATTAGCACAATCTGTTAACGCCAAAGAAAGACGCAAAATGAATATGGATAAAATCTCTGCTGGTTCTCTTTTAGGATGCGCGGAAGTTGTTCGTGACTTAACACATATTCATCAAAAAAAATCGCTTAATGCCAGTGAAAGAGAAATGCTTATGAATGCCAGAAAATTTGTAATCAATGAAGTAAGTCTTGTCAAAAATATTTCTGAATCACAGGCTAGTTCTCTGCTTGACAACCTTCTTACAAACTCTCTTGCCTAACAACCTGATGCTGCTATGATTTCTTCTGGGGGCCAATTACTTCTTGTACCCCTGGTCATTACCAGCACCATAGCAGGACAAGCCCCTCTCTTCTTTTGATTTGACCCATACTTTTACTCTCTTCTATTTCTATATGACCCCCGAATTTTCCTCTGTTCTCTGCTCCAAATTCCAACTTTATTTGACACTCAAAAAAGGTTATTACCGATTGGAATACTGTATCTATACTATTAAAAGATGCAGCAATGGTATGTTTTATAAAGCTATCAATTGTAGTTATATTTGGAGCAGTAAGCATAAAGCTTGCTGCTTTATTTCATTTGCTGTATAAACTGCTCCTAAAGCCCGGATATTATGATTCCTATGACATGGCACAAAAAGACATTATAAGAAGGTCACGTATTACTATATATCAAGTTTACTATATATACTATCATATAACCATTAAATGCTAATTATTTTTTTCGAAAAACA
>JAQSYC010000237.1 GCA_029256345.1 Clostridia bacterium
ACAATGACTTTTCCCATCAATACTCTGTACAAAAATCATACCTGATTGTGTGACTCTCTGCATATTGGCTGCGTCATGTCCAGCCATACTCACCAGTTCTCTCACTGGCTCTCCAATAATCTCAATCCCTTTATTGATAGCCCTCATAACCGTTTCATCCATAGGCATCTCCCTTTGGTCCAGATTGACTTTCCGTATGATTTTGACACCCCTGTTTTTCATAATCTTTTCTCCCTCTATGCCTAGCTTTCTGACAATGTCTTCTTTAATCTGGGGCTCACAAGTTCTTATTTCCAAAACAAGCTCCACTTCTCCTGGAATAATATTGGCCGCATTTGGAAAGACACTGAGATAACCTATCGTCCCTACTACCTCGTCGCTTTCTAAATCCTTAAGCATTTTTTCAAAAGCTAAATTAAGTTCACAGGCTCCAAGCAGCGCATCTTGCCTGTCTCTCATCACCGTAGTACCTGCATGATTGGCATCCCCAATAATCGTAATATTTTCTCTATAGATCCCTATAATACAGTTTACACTGGCGACGGCCTGATTGGCATCCACGAGCCTTCTGCCTTGCTCAATATGACATTCTATAAAAGCACTGATATCCCCAGGCTTTATAAGGGCATCCTGTATTTTTTCAAGATCTCCCCCTATTTTTTCTATACAAGCCTGAAGCGTTGTGCCGTCTTCAATATTTTTTATCCCTAGCAGTTCTTCTTTGCCCACTCTGCCACTTACAACCCGACTTCCGAGGGTTGAGACATTAAAAGGATTGGGTTCTTCTCCAGTAAACGAAACAATTGCAATAGGATGTCTTGTTGTTACGTTGTTTTCCTCTAAAATCTGCACAAGCTCTGTAGCAAGCAGCACTCCCAAAGCACCATCATACATACCGCCATTGGGTACCGTATCATGATGTGAGCCTATAACGATAGGAGCAATATCCTCTATCCCTGCTCTTTCGACCCACATATTGGCAATGGCATCAGTTTTAACAGGCAGCTCCAAATTTTTATCCCAATACGCCATAAGCCATTTACGGGCTTCCTGATCCGCTTCACTTCCCAGGGCGCGGTCAATACCTCCCTTGTCGTTTTTGCCAACCTCTGATAAATCCTTTAGATTTTTTTCTAATCTATTGATATTAATCTTTGAATGCAGCATCTTTTTAAAACCCCTTTCTGTCTATACTAAAAAACGCTTAGAACACTGTGATCTAAACGTCTTTGTTAATTAAATTTATTGATAGTTTGTCATCCATTATTTGTTTAGAATAAATGCTGTCTATTTATAGTTATTATACTCTAAATATCGTTTATAAAACGTCTAATTCTTTATGGCTATTTTCATTCTACTATCACCCTTTAAGTGGTTACTCAATTATAGTATCTAAAAACCATAAGCCAGCGCACCACCATCAACTGCAAAATCCTGACCTGTAATATAAGTAGCTCCTTCTCCAACTAGAAAAAGCGCCATAGCCCCAAGATCTTTGGTGTCCCCAAAAGCGTGAACTGGCATGCGGTCCAGTATTTTGGCTTTCCGTTCTGCCGTCATCACTTGTTTAGACATTTCACTCGGAAACCACCCTGGTGCGATGGAGTTAACTGTCATATTATCATTAGCCCATTCTACGGCAAGGCCTTTAGTCATAGCTAATACAGCTCCCTTACTAGAGCAATAAGGCACCACCTCTGAAAATCCTAAATGAGCTGCCATACTTGAAATATTAATAATACGCCCTTTATAAGGAGACTTCTTAAGATACGGATAACAAAGACAACTGAGTTTAAACACACTGTTGACATTCACCTTATGAATAAGTTCAAAATCTTCATCCAAAAACTCTTCTGCTCTCCGCTTAACGGTGATACCTGCATTATTTATAAGAAAATCAATACCTTTATCATTACCAATCTCTTCCACAATTTGCCTCATGCGCGTATAGTCACAGACGTCACCCTCTAAGTGGATGACATTAGCATGCACAGCAGATCCTTCAATCTTAACTTTACCACTACGGCTTATGGCATAAACAGTTGCTCCAGCTTCCGCCAATACATTGGCTACTGCATAGCCAATACCACTGGATGCTCCTGTAACAATACCCATATGTCCAGTTAAATCAAACATCATAAACGCCTCCTCTAATCCTAGCACTATACTTTGTCAGTTTTTAAATCTCTTTCATAAATTCCTTTTTAAAACTAAAGCCCCAGCCACTGCCTTCACGCTGAATAGCGTAGCCATTATCGATAATCATTGGTTTATCAATAACCCCATCAATCCAGTCAAAACTTTCAGCACCATAGCCGTTAGGCACAGTAGCTAACAGTGGCACATCATAATCTTTATAATAATGAGGTAAGCACGGAATATGATAGGCGTCAGCCAAAAATGCACTCGCCCGCCATGCTTCTACCCCGCCAATCCGAATGAGATCCGGTTGCCAGAGATCAAGTGCATTACGACGAATCAGCTCTTTCAGAGGATTCACATCATACTCCCTTTCTCCCATAGCTAGGCTTATCCCTGTTTTATTACGGATTATCTCGTAGCCAGCAAAATCTGTGTTAGCTATCGGTTCTTCAAACCAATGAACACCCATCCCCTTCGCAGCATCAGATAGTTTAATGGCACTGGGCACATCCATTCCTTGATTAGCATCCATCATAATCTTAATATTTTTACCTAAGGCTTCCCTCGCCTTAGCAATACGTTCAATATCTCTTTCGATATCAGGGCTTCCCACTTTAATCTTAACAGCCGTAAATCCCCTTTTCTTATAATCAAGAACTTCCTCTAATAACTCTTCATCGGTATAACTTAACCAGCCGCCGCTTCCATAAACAGGAATCTTTTTACCATTAGAACCTAGAATACGATGAACAGGCTGACCAAGGATATTTCCCCAAGCATCCCACATCGCCACATTAACAGTGGCTTGAGCCCAACGTTGAAGTCCTAGGTTGCCAAAATATTCTCCCTCTGCTTCATAGGCCGCTTTCATCCTAAGGGTTTCATAAACTGCAAATCCCTTTTCAAGAATAAATTTTTTAATATCCTGCAAAGCACCTTCAATAGCCTTAGGAGAATAATGAAAACTAAGCAAATAACCTTGTCCAACATTCCCCTCCGTTGTGACTACCTCCACTACATAAAAAGCAATATCACTAATAGTATGCGTAGCATCAGCTATAGGTTTACTCATTTTAGATAGTACATGATAAATCCTCATGTCTTTAATTTCATGCTGCATTGTTATTTCTCCTTATATTATATAAAATTTTTATGTGATATATCAGTTGGTTTGATTATAGCATTTATAAGGCATACTCGCAAAGCCATGTGTGCCAAACTTTTAGCTACTCTCTTTGCTTATCATAAACTGATAAAATTCCTTGGGGGTAATGCCATATTCTTTTTTAAAGGCTCTCAAAAAGTTGCAATAATCTCCAAACCCTATACGTTTATAGACTTCTATTAACGGAATCCCCTGAAGAATCAATTCTTTAGCAGCTATTAATTTTTCCCCTGAAGAATCAATTCTTTAGCAGCTATTAATTTTTTCTGAATACTATAGCGGTGTATGGTTGTGCCCGTGTGCTTTTTAAACTCTCTTGAAAGATAGTATTTAGAAATGTAAAATTCTTTGGTCAAAGTTTCTAGTGGAATTTCTTCATCTATATGTTCTTCAATAAAAGTAATAATGGACTGAATAAGTGTATTGTTTTTAGTTTCTATTTTGGTCTGTACAAAGTTTCTTTCTGTCTGGATCTGCAGTCTATTAAGTACCAATAATATTTCAGTCATATATATTTTATAGTCTATATCGCTGCCAAAGTTATCTTCCCCCTTACACTGAAGAAGCTTCATGAAAGTAAGCTTGACATTTTGTCTATCTTCTAAAGGCAGGGTCAGAACATTACGGTTTTTTAAGTTTTCATCTTCAAAACATCTCGCTAAATTCGTATCTGTTGTACACAACGATTCTATAAACCGTTTATCTATCCATAACACAATACGTTCATAGGGTTTATTGTGATCTTCAAAAATAGGCTGATGTAATTGATTAGAGTTGATCACAACAATATCCCCTGGCTGAAGTCTATAAACGTTGCCTTCTATCAGATATTTTACATTTCCTGAAATAAAAAAATAAACTTCATAAAAATCATGATGATGCAGCTGTACCTCTTGAAGATAAGTATCCTTATAACTAAAAATCTCATATTCTGCATCCAGCATAATTTGCCTGCTGCTATACTTCTGTTTCTTATTCATGTTTCACCTTCTTTAGATTAAGTATACTTATTTTGAGCAAGTTTTGCAAGTTTTAGGGATTTTATAGGCTATAGTTATTGGCATAAAGTTGCTATACTAAAATAAAGACATTAGTCACTTTGGCCTTCCTTATGGAAGTCTAAGGAAAACTAGTAAAAATTTTATTTTTTTACTAGTAATAACATTAATTTTAAGGAGGAGTATATATGAAATTATCATTTAGATGGTATGGCATGGACGATCCTGTAAGCTTAGACTACATCAGACAAATCCCTAATATGAATAGCATTGTTACAGCTGTTTATGATGTACCTGTAGGATCTGTTTGGAGTAATGAAAGTATTACAAAACTTAAAGAGGATGTGGAGAGCAAGGGACTTAAATTTGATGTGATCGAAAGTGTTCCGGTACACGAAGATATCAAACTTGGCTTGCCTACTAGAGAAACGTATATCGAAAACTATAAAGAAAATATTCGCCGTCTTAGCCAAGCTGGTGTTAAGGTTATTTGTTATAACTTTATGCCTATTTTT
>JAQSYC010000012.1 GCA_029256345.1 Clostridia bacterium
TTCTTTGAACCTTTTAAGGCTTATGCCTTGGGTCATTCTAAGTCCTAAAAACATAAATTCTTCCATGGCCATCTTTTGAGTAATGTGTTCTTGCTCTTGTTTCAATAAATTTAAGGCCCCATTCATTTTCACATAATGGTGAATGTCTATTTCATTGTGATATCTTGTATGGTTGAGAAAAGAGTGGGCGCCTAGACCTACCCCAATATACGCTTCGCTTTGCCAATAAAGTATATTATGCTTGCAGACTTTGCCCTCACGCGCCCAGTTAGATAACTCATACTGCTTATACCCTATGGTTTTCAGATAGCCCTTTGCATAATGGTACATTTCTCTGTCCGTCAGCTCATCCACCACCTCCAGCCGCCCTTGCTCATAAAGCTCCCAAAATCTAGTCCCCTCTTCTAAAATAAGTCCATAAACTGATAGATGATCTAGCTGGTATTTTCCTACCTGCTGCAAAGTCTGTTCAAATTCTAGAGTTGTTTGTGAAGGGATTGCAAACATCAAGTCTGTATTAATGGCACAGCTTGTTTCTTGTCTCAAAATCTCAATACTTTTTTCCCAGTCCTCAAAAGTATGTCTTCTTCCTATGGCTTCTAATAATCTATTATGGGTAGACTGCAGCCCTAAACTGATTCGATTAATAGGATAAGCTTTGATCACCTTCACGATATCCCGACTAATCGTTCCTGGATTAGCTTCAATCGTCCATTCAGCCTCATGCTCCAGCTGAAAGCTGTCTACAACCGTCTTACAGATTCTATCCAATAAAAGAGGCGGAAGCATCGTTGGCGTGCCTCCACCCATAAATATGGATTTAACTGTATAAAATGGACTAAGCACCTTTGCATAATTCTTTATTTCCAAAATCAGTGCTTCAGTATAAGCTGTATGAAGCGCTGGTTTTGGAAAAGATAAAAAATCACAATAATGACATTTAGAGAAACAAAAGGGGATATGGATATATAGTCCTATTTTCATATAATGCCTCTATTCATCTAATTTAAGTACACTCATAAATGCTTCTTGAGGCACTTCTACATTACCGACTTGACGCATACGTTTTTTACCTTCTTTTTGCTTTTCAAGCAGTTTTCTTTTTCTTGAAATATCTCCGCCATAGCATTTAGCCAAGACATCTTTGCGCATGGCACTAATGGTTTCTCGTGCTACAACCTTAGAGCCTATCGTCGCCTGAATAGGTATCTCAAAAAGATGCCTTGGAATCTCTTTCTTTAACTTCTCTGTTATTTTTCTTCCCTTTTCTGCTGACTTACCCTCATGAACAATCAAGGAGAGTGCATCAACCATTTCTCTATTAACAAGGATATCCAGTTTAACCAATTTTGATTGTGCATACCCTTTTAGTTCATAATCAAAAGAGGCATAACCTCTTGTCCTTGATTTGAGTGCATCAAAGAAATCATAAATAATTTCATTGAGTGGCAGTTCATAGGTTAAAACAGCTCTTGTTGCTTCCAAGTATTCCATTCCTAAATAAGTCCCTCTTCTATCCTGACACAAATCCATAACGGCTCCAACATACTCTGATGGAACAATAACTTGTGCTTTTACCATCGGTTCTTCCATATATTTAATCAAAGAAGGGTCTGGCAGATTTGCTGGATTGGAAAGATTAATCATCTCTCCGTTTGTTTGATGCACTTTGTAGATAACATTAGGTGCCGTTGTTACCAAATCCAAGTTATATTCTCTCTCAAGTCGTTCCTGTATAATCTCCATATGCAGCAACCCTAAGAAACCACATCGAAAACCAAAACCTAAGGCAATGGATGTTTCAGGTTCAAATACAAGTGAAGCATCATTTAACTGTAATTTTTCAAGACTGTCTCTTAAATCTCCATATTTAGCCCCATCAGCTGGATATAGTCCGCAGTAAACCATAGGGTTTACCTTTTTGTAACCCGGAAGCGCTTCTTTTGCTGGATTGCGGGCGTCTGTAACAGTATCACCCACACTGGTTTCTTTTACATTTTTGATACTGGCCGTAATATAGCCTACTTCACCAGGCACTAAAATCTCACTTGGTCTGAACTGACCTGCCCCAAACGTACCCACTTCAACAACCTCAAATTCTGCTTTAGTTGCGATCATCCTTATCTTCATGCCCTTTTTAACAACGCCTTCTTTAACTCTCACAAAGATAATAACCCCCTTATAAGGATCATAAAGCGAATCAAAAATGAGGGCTTTAAGTGGTGCCTCTTTGTCTCCAACAGGGCACGGTACATCTCTGACAATCTTTTCTAACACATCTTTAATATTAAGGCCTGTTTTTGCAGATATAAGCGGCGTATCACTTGTATCTAATCCTATCACCTCTTCTATCTGATGTTTAACTGCCTCTGGATTGGCACTTGGCAAATCAATTTTATTGATAACAGGTATAACCTCCAGATCATGATCTAGGGCCAAATAAACGTTTGCAAGCGTCTGTGCCTCTATACCTTGTGCGGCGTCCACCACAAGAATAGCCCCTTCACAGGCTGCTAAACTTCTTGATACCTCATAATTAAAATCCACATGTCCTGGTGTATCAATTAAATGAAAAATATATTCTTCACCATCATCCGCATGATAAATAAGTCTTACTGCCTGAGACTTAATGGTAATACCTCTTTCTCTTTCGAGATCCATATTATCAAGCACTTGCTCCTGCATCTCTCTTGCAGCAAGCGTTCCTGTCATCTGAATAATACGGTCAGCCAACGTACTTTTACCATGATCAATATGTGCAATAATGCAAAAATTTCTAATTCTTTCCTGTATTGAAAGAGACATATTGCCCCTCCTTAATTTCTTTTGTAGTCTATCGATATATAGTATATCACAATCCTTGCTATTATAGCACAGGCTTTATTTGCGTATCAATCTTTTTCAATGACTTTTGCAATAATATCTGCAAGGGGTACCGTCGCATTTAACGCTTCTTCACCCGTATTGGTCTGTGCACCTATTTCAATAAGCAGTGACAAAGGCTTCATATGTAAACTATACCTGTACTCTCTTAAAAAAATTTTTCTCATAAGTCCCGGATAATACTCATAAGCTTTTTCTTGGGTTTGCAATGAAAAAGCTAAATTATCATCGAGATAAGGGTTCCTAAGTTCTTCTTTTTGAACCAGTTCTCCTTCAACATTTCTATTCATACAAAGTCCATTAACAAACATGACTTTAGCCGTTTCTTTATTATTTAATGTGGTAACTAACTTGACATTTTCAGGAACCCCATCTCTATGAATATCGATGCATATTTCGATAGATGGGTTTTCTTCCAATATTTTAGGAATAGTTTTTTCCATAATTTCATAGGCACCAGTTACATTCCATGTGTCATCCTTGTAAAATTCTTTTTTGACATGTAAGGTTTCTATCCCATATTCATTTTCAAAGATGTCTTTGAGTTTATCCCCCACATCAACAACTGTTTTTCCATCTGCATAAGCTTCTCGGGCGTGGGTATGAAAAATTAAAATTTTAGGACCTTCTCCTTTATCATTGATACTAAGCCCTTTAGTCATCAGCTTATAAAAATCCCATCTTTTCAAAAAATCTGTATTAATTTCTAAAGCAGCATCTCCACTTATAAAATTTTTCAAGATATAATATGAATCTTTATAATTATCAGGGTTGATAGCTTCTTTTTTATCACTGGGACTATTGGGAGTATAAAAGTCGGATTCTGTATAGCTGAAAATCTGCTCTTGATCAGAATTTTCAAAATATCCTGGAATATCTTGCAGTTCTCCCTCAGCGTTATAAGCATATTCTTTTAGATAGGGCATTGTTTGTGTGATAAAGGTTATAGGTTCTCCAATCATTACTTGTGTCAGATGATAAAAATAATTTTTTATAAACAGTTTATTATCTATGGTATCGTTAAACCGCGGCAAAACGCTATTAATAACCATTTCTCCTACTGTTAGATTATAGCGAACAGTTATATCTGCCAAAGCATTTGTTGCTGATATCAAAATGAACCCATATAAAATTATTTTTTTGATGCGTTCATTTTGAAACAGCTCCTTCACACTGCTGTATAAATAATAGATACTTTTCAAGATAATCCTCCCCTCCATCTGCTCTCTAATAGTTTATAGACTTGTCTCTGTTTTTATGACTAATAAGTATATTTATTGATATCATCAATAGTAATACCCGGGTGAACAGCTATATTAATAGCATTCGCAATAATATTTGTCAGATACTCTATCACTTCATCAATTTCTTTAGGCGTTACAAATAAATCGCCTATTTCAGGAAGAAGTGTTTCTCTAATAAGCTGGTATTTTTCTTGTTCGCTTAATTCTTTGAGCATATCATACAGCGGTGAGTGCTCTGCTTGTTTAAGCATGTTTTCAATCAACTGACTGAATGCATCAGATACTAAAGTTGCCGTATCAACTACTGTGGGAACTCCTATGGCTATGACAGGGCAGCCGAGAGTAGCACTGTTAAGCTGTTTTCTGGGATTTCCTACTCCTGCCCCTGGCGAGATGCCTGTATTGGTAATCTGAATGGTTGAATTAATTCTAGAAGCACTTCTGGCGGCTAACGCATCAATAGCAATAATACAGTCAGGCTTAACTTTTTCGGCTACCCCACTGATGATTTCAGCTGTTTCTATACCAGTAAGTCCCATAACCCCTGGAGCCAGGCTGCTTAGATAACATACCGATTCATCAATTGCTTCTGGCGTCTTCCTATTGATATGCCTTGTTACAAGCACTCTGCCAGCTACCTTTGGGCCTAACGTATCTGGTGTAGCAAATCTATTGCCTAGACCAATTACAAGTACTTCAAGAGATTTTTTTTCTTTTTGTGGCAGTACAGAAGCAATAGCTTTTGCAAGAAGGCCAATCACCTCTTTATGCGTATCAGGATCATTTTCTTTGATTTGTCTGCATTCAATCGTAATATACTGTCCCTGAGGTTTCCCCATGCTTTCTTCTCCTGCTTGATCTTTAATATCTACGTGAGTAAGCATGATTTTATATTCCTCTATCGTTTGTGTACTTACCTGTACACCAGGTATTTCATAATCATCGTCACGGTTTAATTTAAGTGTATTACTTATTTCAATCGCTAAATCTGTTCTTGGAAACCAATTGTTAGATGCCTTGTTATGATCCATCAAATCACTCCTCAAAATTTTTATATCACACTTTTATAAACTACATACTAAGTATCTTTACCATTATTTTTTATTGATATACATTGACTTCATACGATTATTCAGCTATAATGAACTTGTTTATAACCGTTCATAATTCCCCTAACCGTGTCCATAGAATATGAATGGAGGTGCCATACCATGGCAAATATTAAATCAGCAAAGAAACGTATTAAAGTTATTGCAACAAAAACTGCTCGTAATCGTTCAGTTCGTTCAGCAGTTAAAACTCAAATTAAAAAAGTGGGATTAGCTGTAGACACTAAAGATTTACAAGCTGCACAAAGCGCTTTAGTTGTTGCAGTAAAAGCTATTGATAAAGCTACTGCAAAAGGTGTATACCACAAAAAAACGGCTGCACGAAAAAAATCTACACTTGCTACTTTAGTTAATTCAATTGCTTAATGTGTAAATGAGATAAAACAAAAAGACCCTATAAGGGTCTTTTTGTTTGGCTTAATTTAAGCACTGCATAATCAATATTTCCACTCTCTTGATACTCTCCATCTTCCCAGTTTTTATATCCTTATCCGTTTCGAGACACAATGCTAATATTTCTTCAAGCTGTTTAAAGGTATATAAGTTGACCTGTTCTGTCATTTCTTTAAGGGCAAAATAAGGCAATTTTATTTTGGAGGCAATTTCTTTAGCAGGCATCTTACTCTTCAGCAAATATTTTACTTGAAGCATCACCCTGTATTGTCTGGCAATTAATACCAAGATCCCTATAGGGGATTCCTTGCCTTGAATAAGCGTATGATAAATTTGAAACGCCTCATTGGCTTTACGATGAGCAATTTTTTTTACCAATTCAAAAATCCTTTTTTCAAGTGAGAATACACACACTTTATCAATATCCTCTTTTGTAACAGCCTTGCCATGCGTATAGGCGATTAGCTTATCAAGTTCTCCCCTCATATAAACTATGTCCTCTGGCATATTTCTCAAAAAATATTTCAGCATGGCGGGAGCAATATTGAGTTGGTTCAGCTGTGCCTGCTCCTCCAACATCTCATAAACCTTATCTTCTCCCGGATAATCAAATGTTATGACTGTATGTTTTGTATGCATGGACTTAAAAAGCTTACTTCTTTTATCTACTTCTTTTTCATCAATAATAAGCACAAGATACTCTGGTATATTTTTAATGAACTCTTCAAACTTGTCTGCTTCCTCTTTTTTCCCCGCCTTAAAGAATCCACTGTTTTTCATATAAATCATTTTTTTATCTGCAAAAAATGGTAGCGTTTCTGCAATATCTATCAATTTGGATACTGTAATATCCTTATCTTCAGCTTCAAAATAGTTCATCATTTCATCAGCTACTGTTAGGGTTTTGTTTTTTATTTCTAAAATCCATTTATTTTTTGACCAAGTATCTTCACCCACGAGCAGATAACACCTGTCATTTTCTTCTGTTTGCATCACGAATCCTCCTTTATCTGTGTCTGCAAAACGACATTTTCTCCATCTGTTTTGATGGATATAGCCCCCTGTACATCTGTCCTAAATACACTCACTGGATACTTAGAAAGGGTGTCTAATGTTTTAGGATGGGGATGTCCGTATCGATTGCTTATGCCACAACTTATAATAGCATATTGGGGCCTCATTTTCAAAAGTGCCCCTTCATCTGTTGAGGTATAAGAGCCATGGTGGCTCACCTTCCAAACATCTACTTCATCTATGATTCGAGCAATTTGCTTTTCCAGAGTCTTACTTACATCCCCTGCAAATACTGCAGAAAAAGATCCGTATTGTATCAGACAGCTTAAGGAATTATCATTGTTATTTTCCAGTGTACTGGCAGTTTGAGGTGTTAAATAAGTTATTCTTATGTTGTCAAGGGTCATAGCATCTAAATAACCCGCCTTATAAAGATTAACTTTTTTATCTATACATTTATGAATCAGTTCAGTCATCAAGTCAGACTCATCCGATTTAGAGACAAATATATTTTTAATCCTTATATCGGTATCTAATAATTCAATAATCCCCCCCACATGATCCGCATCTGAATGAGACAAAATAACTGCCTCAACCTCTTTTTTGCCACGGTACTTTATATACCGTTCCAGTACTTTCCCTTTCCCAAAATTACCTCCATCTATTACAACGATTTGGTTCTGAGCTGTTGTCATAACTATGCCATCGCCTTGTCCTACATAAAGATAAGTGATATCAACTACTTTAGGCCATGCCATAAAACCAAGACAACTTACGCCTACCGATAGTAGTGTTAGAGAGAAAGCTGTTCTCTTTTTAATATAGCCCATTATTCCCAAAAAAACTACACCTAAAAGACTGCAATAAACAATCAAATGAACCCAATGAGGTTTGCCTGTGCAATAAGTGCCTAAAGGCATTGTGAGCATTTTTTCTCCTGTCACTGCAACGGCGTCCAGTAACAAAATAATTATTTTTGCAAGAAAAACACTTGCATTAAGATAGACTGTACTAATGAGTAAAGTGACCCAACCCCCTATAATGATGATAGAAAAAAGCGGAATAAATATAATATTTAAAACACTGCATAGCAAAGGCACCTCATAAAAATGCAATGCTAAAATAGGATAGGTCCCCAAAGTCACACACCCCCATGGGATGATGACCTGTATAAGTCGCTTATAGTGCTTGGTCACATGCCGCTCTGTCTTTTCTATAATTTTTGGTGCTAGGCTTAGGCTTCCCACAGCTACAAAGGACAACTGAAATCCTACTTGTTGAAGCTGAAAAGGATTGATCATCAGAATAAGCCACGCGGCGATTGCCAAACTGCTCAGTATATCCTCCTCTTCATGGATACACCTTGCCATCATCATCAGTGTAGCCATACTACAAGCTCTGACAGTGGAGGTACTTAAACCTGTCAAAATAGCGTAAAGCCAAATTAGAAGACATGCACCTATATATCTTGGAATATAGGGTATTCCCATATAACTTAGTACCATATAAACAATCCCCATGAAAAGTGCAATGTGAAAACCTGATATAGATAAGACATGTCCTATGCCGGTTTTAGAATAAATTTGGTAGAGCTCCTCCGGAATTTCATCATCATTACCAATTAATAAAGTCTGCATAATTCCCTTATCTCCCCGCTGGAATACCTTTTCGATTTGTCTCTCTAGGAGAGAATGGATACGCCATTTGCTAACAGGTGCTGGATCAATTCTCTCATATCTTTGCGCTTTAACTGTTGCCAGAGTACCTTGACTCATTAAATATTTCTCATAATCCATATCACTAGGATTCATTTTTTGGCTGACTGGGAGTGTCTTTCCTGAAATTTTAATTTTGTCATATTGCTGTATGGCGTCTTGTACTGCAAGCTGCACACGGACTTTTGAACTAATACTTTTCTCCTTGCCTTTATCCTGAAGCTTTACTTGGTGAAGAATGAGGGTATCACTATATGCGCCTTCAATAATCTGTTGGACAGTTCCCTCCAGTGTCATAACTTTATTTTCAATAAAATATTTTTTCTCCTGCACCGTCGGATGTCCTAGTGTCACTAACACCCCTAGTCCAATCATCCCAGCAGAAACATAAAAGTATTTATGACCATACCAAAAGTGGCCGGCCAGCCCTCCAAGCATACTGATGATGATAAAAAAAGGGAAGAAATGCACTTGATTTAAGTGCATTTCTCCCCCTAATAGCCCAATGATAAACCATATAATGATTTGAACTGCTGGTCTTTTCACTTTATTCAATAATAGATTCCTTTCTTTCAAAGAATTCACTTAAATCTATATCCTTACTGAATTCTATCTCTTTTTTACCATCTATTAAAAATGCAACTTTTTGTACTTTAGATAATTCTGTAAGTGAATTAACAATGGAATAAATCATAAGCATCTTACTTTCCGGCGTCGCAAAGTGCTTTGATTTGACATCAAATGACAAATCCACTTGGCAGACCCCCTCTTTGGTATTGACATCATTAACAGTGGTTTCTTTAGGAATGGTTGCTAAAAGTCCTTCAACTTGAGGCCCTTTAATCAGCTCGTCTATAATATACTTTTCAAGGGCTATACTACTGTTAACTTGTATATCTCTTTGCTCCTTAACTAATCCTTTGTTGTCCACTCCCGCAAAGTAGAGTGTAACTGTCTGGATTGTTGTGGGTGGATTAGGACTCAGGACATTAATAAGAATATCTTTACGCTCAATAGGGCCTATTGGTTCACCACTGATATTGGTAAGTGGTACATCACCTACGAAAAATTCTACACCGTCTATAAAATTTAACTCTGTAAGTGAATAGACTAGTGAGGATCTTATACCGATTTGCTCTTGAGGATTTAAAGAAATATAGTCCTTGTCAAACAGTACATAGGCCAGGCGTTCATTAAGATTTACTTCCTGAATATACATATCATTATTGGTCTGTATAGTTGAAGACTGTGAACCTTTGCGTAAAGTATTGATAACAAACTGAGCTTTTTCACGATCGGTCGTAATCTGTGTGAAGTCAACCGAAACATTTTCAGCAAGCAAGCTGCCTTTAGCCGAATCACAAAAATAAACTTTTATAGTATCTTCTGCTCCTAGTTTTTTAGTACACCCAGCTAATACGGTGGGGATAAGCATCAAGACTAATAATAAGCTTATAGTATGGCGGATTTTCATCTTAGAGCCCCCTTCCAAGCGTGGCGTAATGGTACTTGTACAATAAATGTAGAACCTTCGCCTTCTTCACTTTCTACTTGAATAGAGCCATTATGCATAACAACTGTTTTATAAGTGATAGCAAGCCCCAGACCGGTTCCACCTGTTTCACGATTTCGTGTTTTATCTGTTCTATAAAACCTTTCAAATATTTTAGATTGTTCTTTTTTTGAAATACCTATGCCTGTGTCTTGAATCGTTACAAAAGCATCTTGTACATCGCTTTGCACAATCACCTTTACTTCACCACCATTTGGCGTATATTTGATGGCATTTTCAATCAGATTGGATAACGCCAACGTAAACTTAACCTCATCTATTTCAGCTGTAATATCCTTATGGCTTTCATATATTAATTTGATTTCTTTTTTCTTAGCAAGAGGCACTAGTCTCTTTAAAATATTTTGAGTCATCTCAGTTAAGTCGACGTTTGTGATATTCATGGGGATTTCTCTTTGATCCAATCTTACAAGCGTTAATAAATCGGAAATAATATTATTAAGTCTGTCCACTTCTGAATTAATATCTTGAAAAAACTCCTGGTACATTTCGACAGGTACATTTTCTTCAAAAATAAGTGATTCGGTAAGCACTTTGATAGAAGATAAGGGGGTTTTTAGTTCATGAGATACATTGGATACAAATTCCTGTCTGGACTGCTCTACCCTTTGGAGCTGTTCGGCCATATGGTTAAAGGCATTGCCAAGCTCTGCGATTTCATCTTTACCTACAACATCTACTTTTTGGTCAAGCTGGCCTGTTGTGATTCTCTGAACAAATTTCATAAGTGCCTTTAAAGGTTTAGTTATAAAAGATGAAGTAATAAAACTGATAAGTCCTGTAAAGAGGCTGGCTACTAGTGAAAGTAAATAAACTTGGCTTTTCATCTTATCAAGGGAGGTATAGATGTCTTCAATGTTAGCGGACAGTATAACAGCTCCCAATATTTTATTTTTATCATTTTTATCTACTACCGATACTGCTGCTGTCATAATCGGTTGGTCAGGTGCTTTTTCAGCCTTGTCCTTTTTACTAAGCGCTGAAAATACCTGACTATTCATAATAGTCTTATTAAGTACTGTGCCACTTGAATCGGCCACTACAAAACCTAATTTATCTACTACAACAATCCTGCAGTTCAAATCCTTTTCATTGCTTCGACTTTTAACAAGTGACATAAATAAGTTGTAATTACTGGCATCCTGCAAATAATTTGCTTCTTTGATTTGGACAGCTACACCATTAGCTTTACTTAGCCAGTCAAACTCACTTTTTCTTATAAAATGAGTTTCCATACTTCCTAATAATAATTTAGAAAAAATAGTTAATGGTAAAAAACTTACAATAAAAAACAATATAAACAAACGCCATCTTAAACTTTGAAACCATCGGGTTTTAATCCTTAAAATAATAACCTACCCCCCATTTGGTGTAAATGTACTCTGGTTGGCCCGGATTAGGCTCTATCTTTTCACGGAGCCTGCGCACATGTACATCCACCGTACGTACATCACCTGGATACTCTCGCCCCCATATCGTGTCTAAAAGCTGATCTCTGCTGTAGACTTTGCCTGGGTGTGTTGCAAATAGTTCCAACATGTCAAATTCTTTTGCAGTAAGATTAATTTCTTGATTTTTTATAAAAATTCTCCTGCTATTAACTTCTAGACGCAGTTCTCCGACCTCTATAAGTTTCTTATTAGGTTCCTTCTCTACATGAACAGCCCTTCTTAGAATTGCTTTAATACGAGCTTTTAGTTCAAGGATATTAAAAGGCTTAGTTACATAATCATCTGCCCCGTATTCAAGACCCATAATCTTATCCATGTCTTCCCCTTTTGCTGTAAGCATAATAATCGGAATACTTGAAAACTCTCTCACCAGTTGACATACCTCTAGTCCGTTATACTTTGGAAGCATCACATCTAATATCATAACGTCATATTTTCCATTTTTTACATAATTAAGTGCTTCTTCACCGTCATAGGCGGCGTCTACTTCCCAACCTTCTTGCTGAAGACTAAATTTTATCCCTTTTACGATTAATTTTTCATCATCAACAACTAAAATTTTACTATTCATCGCTTATCCTCCTTTTTATAATGTTATAAGTGGCTTAATCTTTGCCAGGGTTTTTTCTCCAATCCCCGATACATCAAGTAGCTCATCAACTGTTTTAAAGCCTCCCATAGTTAAACGGTATTCAATAATGGCCTGAGCCTTAACTTCTCCAATTCCCGGAAGTGTTTTAAGTTCTTCTGCGGTTGCATGGTTTATACTTATTGTCTGCGAAGAGCTGTTCTGATTACTCTCTGGCATGTCTTTATTTGTGTTTTGTAAAACCCCCATATCTTTATTTTCGTATGGATTTAAGTATTTGTCAATTTCTTCACCTATTTTAGGGACATATATTTTTTGATTAGCCGAGATGGGACTGGCTAAATTAAGATAGGCCAGATCAGCTTGGTCTGTCAGTCCACCGCCTATCTTGACAACATCATTAATAATGGCCGTTGACTCAACATAATATACTGCTGGATGAAGTATTTCACCGCATATATAAACTGGAACCTTTGAAGGCGCTGATAAAGGTGCGGATACCACTTCTTCTAAAGGTGTAGGTTCCACTATCTGTTCTGAAATGACAGGTGTTAGAATCTCCTCTTTTGTCCACGTTTTATCCATGGTTTCCATCGTATTAACTTGGACTTCTAACTTTTGGCTTTTGGATTCCTCTAAAAGGTACCATCCAATATTACATGTCACAACTATCAAAAAAAACATAAGTACTTTATACTTTTTGAATAATTCTACCATAGAATCACCTCTTATACAAAGTGTTAACATATTTTTAATAAATTAGACTATTTAGCCTTACTAAATTTATACAAATCTGTTATACTATATGAGGTGAAAGGAGTATAGTCGACATATGAAACATAAACTATCAATATTTCTTAGTACATTAATTATATTAATAGGGGTTATACCAAACAATCTGTATGCATCCCCTACTACCATGAATCCCCCAGTCATTGCGGCTGAATCAGCCATACTAATAGATGCTAAGTCTAAGGCTATATTATACGAAAAAAACGCTTATAAAAAGCAATACCCTGCAAGTATCACTAAACTTATGACGGCCCTATTGGCCATTGAAAATCTATCCCCCACAGATATCATTACTTTTTCAAAAGAAGCCATTTTTGGTATCGAACGCGGTAGCAGTCATATTGGCATGGATGTAGGTGAACAGATCAGTGTGGATCAAGCTTTGCATGGTATACTTCTCATGTCTGCTAACGAAGTCGCTAATGGGATTGCTGAGACAACCAGCGGGTCCATTGAGAATTTTGCTGTCAAAATGACAGATAGGGCCAAAGAGCTTGGGGCACAAAACACTCATTTTATGAATCCCCATGGATTGCACGACGACAATCATTATACCACAGCTTATGATATGGCCCTTATTACCAGCTATATTTATAACAACTCTTATTTTTCTGAAATAATGAGTCATACAACTTACCAGATTCCCAGCACAAACAAAGTATCTGAAATCCGCTATCTTTCTCAGCAACATGGACTTATGAATAAGCAACGCAATAGTCAGATGTATAGAGAAGATGTTATTGGTGGCAAAACCGGCTATACAGATATCGCACGGCATACACTTGTAACGGTTGCAAAACATGGTGAAATTGAACTAATCGCCGTTGTCTTGAAATCAGAAAGAGATTCGCTTTATACCGATACAAATGCTTTATTAGATTATGGAATCAATTCTTATAAGGAGCTTACGCTCCACAGCCCTAACGTTACACTTAAAACACTTCCTATGTACACCATTAAAAGCGGACAACCTTATCAAGCGGGTAACTGCTCTATTTCAGTAGAAAAATCTCTTTCTGTTCTTGCCAACAAAGATATAAAAGAGCGAGATATCATCACAGATATCACACTTCCTGACTATATAGAAATTGGTAAAAATAAAGGCTCTATTGTGGGAAGTATTACGTACCTCCATGATAATAAAATATTGGCAAAAAATAATCTTCTTATCAAAGATATCGAGTTTCTGCCTTCGCCTTATGCCACTGTATTGCCAGTACAAAATGAAATTTTGCCACATATTCCTGTTTATTTAATAGTTATTCCCTTTCTCCTTATTTTTGTTTTTCTGTTATTTTTGAAAATCAAAAAAAGTCGTAGAAAAACTAAACTTAAGTTTAATAAACATATAAGATAACCAAAAGCGCCTAAAACATTTCTTTGAATATGTTTTAGGCGCTTTTAGTTAAAAGGTAATAACTTTTGCATCTTTCCAAAGTCTATCTAAAGCATAAAATGCAGCGTCTTCTTGATGTAAGACGTGTACTATGACATTCCCATAATCTAACAAAATCCACCTTGCAGTAGAACCTCCTTCTTTTTGAAGAAATAATTCTTTATCTGCTATAAGCACTTTCTCTATTTCATCTGCAATGGCTTGTGTTTGTCTTATATTATTTGCAATGGCAATAATAAAAATATCTGTTAAGGTTGTAAGTTCATGAACATCCAATATTTGTATACTGCTTGCACTTTTATTATCAATGATATCATATATCTTTTTAGCAAGTGTCACTGTGTTTTTATTCAAGTTATTAAAATCTCCTTTCATTTAAGTAGGCAAAATACTCATCTGTGTTAATATTAAGTAACTATAATAAATGATAAACATAAGCAAAAAAGTCATTTGGAATCATACGGTTTATATTCTGCCATAAGCTCATAGGTTATAGGATGTATTTCTTCTTTTAATATATTGGTTACATAATTGTATGATGAAGAAAGCGCTTTATACATAGCCCTATTTAAATCATACAAAGCCAAATTCTTAATTTGTTCTTTGCCTTTATAAGGACTTCTGCCCTCTTCTGTCATATCAGCCAAATAAATAACCTTTTCTAAATCACCCATACCTAAACGCCCTACTGTATGATATTTAATGCTGTCTAAAACAGCTGATTTATAAATACCCCACTCATTT
The DNA here is from genome assembly GCA_029256345.1 of Clostridia bacterium. GTDB lineage: Bacteria > Bacillota > Clostridia > Lachnospirales > Cellulosilyticaceae > FMMP01. Next base: position 14,904 of record JAQSYC010000012.1, read on the forward strand.
TCAAGAAGTGCAGCCCCAAGTTTGCCATGGGCCAATTCCATATGAAGTGCTTCAAATGCATCCAGCTCAACAGCATATTTTTGGCATAAAGCAATCTTTTCCTGTACTGGAAGTTCTTTTGCAACATCATGGAATAACGCCGCAATAAATACTTCGTCATAATCCAGCTGATATATTTTAGCAAGCTCCAACGCCATCTCAATCACACCCCTTGTATGGGCATAGCGTTTAGGAGACATTTTAGAAGAGACATATTGACACATATGCTCCCTCTCCTGAGGCGTAAGACATATTCTATACTCATAAAGATTATATTTTTTGATATAATTTTCAACTTCTTCTGGCACCAAATATTTAATGGTTTTCATATGATGAATGCGCTCTCTAATATTAGATGATGAAATGGCTAATGCAGGAACTTCAAGAAAATGAATATTCGTTTGATACCTTCTTTTTAGTTCGTCAATCTGCCAAAGTAGTTCATTCTTGTTATGTCCTGGTCTTGTTACAGCCACAAACTCGCATAATTGCAAAAGCTTTTCAGATTCTTTCCATGTTAGAATTTTGTGAATAGCATCTGCGCCAGTAATAAAATAAAGTCGTACTTCTTCACCATACATTCTCTTAAGCTCTTTAATGGTATCAATGGTATAGGTAACGCCTTCCCTATCAATCTCTAACCTGGACACTTTAAAACTCGCATTGGCTGCTGTAGCCAATACCGTCATAAGATATCTATGCTCACTTGTCGTCATATTGATATTTGATTTATGAGGAGGATGTCCTGTAGGGACAAATATAACTTCATCAATATTAAATTCATGTCGTACTTCTTCTGCTGTTACCAAATGCCCTATATGAATAGGATCAAAAGTCCCCCCCATGATAGCTAACTTAGTAATCTTTGCACCTTTAACCTCCATAAAACAGTTTCTCCTTTGTCTAACTTGTTTATAGGTTTTGTACCTCTTCTATTATAACCTATTTTTGGAAAATTAAAATATAAAATATAAGAGTTGACTGTTTTGCATCAACTCTTATAGCAGTTTATGGTAAAATAATTTTTGGATTTTTTTTGGAGGGTTTGTAAAAAGTTATCTTTTTACCAATAACTTGTACAGAGATGGAGTGAGTTCTTTCACTGATAACCCCAGCGATATATTGAGGCTCTAATGAACAATTGTTTAATACAGATACCTTCACAATCTCTCTTGCATCTAAAGCTAGTATAATCGCCTCTGTTAACTCAGGCGTAATACCATTTTTCCCTATCTGAAATATAGGATCTATTGTTTGAGCCAATGATCTTAAATGGGCTCGTTGTTTACTTGAGATATTTTGCATTATCTATTCCTTTCTATTTAAAATATTCAAACTCTAAATCATAAATTCTAACAGAGTCTCCTTCATGAATACCGGCTTCCTCCAAAGCATCAATAATGCCTTTTTCACGGAGATACTTTTGGAAAAATGCAAAGCCTTT
>JAQSYC010000238.1 GCA_029256345.1 Clostridia bacterium
TGTCCCGTTATTTTATAAAATCGTTCTAATCCTATTCGTTTTACAAGCTCCGCTGTTTCCTTTTCTGCCCTTTGATCCGCCCAAATGATGGCCGGACGCAGAGCAGCCCCCTGATGGTCCACACATACACACCCTTGCATCTGCCCGCTGAAGGATACAGCCGCAACAGCCTTAGGATCTATATCCTCGAGTATGCACTTTGTAGTCTCTGCCACCGCCCGCCACCATGTATCCGGCTCTTGTTCTGCCCACGTACTATTGAAAAAGTGGGTGTCATAGTTATAGACTATCTTTTTGAGTAACTGCCCCTCAGTAGTATATAAGGTTGCTTTATTTCCAGATGTCCCTAAATCATGGGCCAATAAATATTTTTTCATAGTCGCCTCTCTCTCACTTTTCTCTCTTTAAGATGTTATCTATCAACTTGTGTTTCAACTACAAAAAGATTTCTGTCTCCTCTGTATTTGGCGATCGTATATTCAATCACCTGTTCTTTACTGTTAACTGCTGAGGTTCTAATGATTTGAATAGCATCTCCTCTCATGATTTTCAGTCTCTTAGCAATACTTTCCCCAGCCACTACAGCTTCTATGGTTCTTTTGACCTTAGTAATTCTTGTTTCTGAATGCTCAGCTAAAATCTGATACAGGGATTCTTCCTGCATATTATGCTCCAGCACAAAGGCACATATCTCATAAGGCATATAGGTCTTAGCTACCACAATAGGTTCAGCATCAATAAGTCTGAGTCTCACGAGTTCAATGATTTTGGCGCCTTTTGCAAGACCTAATTCTTTGCCTATAGCTAAATTAGCTTTTGTAATCTGAAAAATTATGACCTCAGTTGTAGGATTCATCCCTATTTTATTCATTTGTTCTTTATAAGTCTCCACCCTGTTAATATATTGCTGAGTAATCTTTGGTTTTGAGACAAAGGTACCTTTGCCTTTCTGCCGAGTTAAGTAGTTTTCATTGACCAATTCTGTCATTGCTTGACGTACTGTTGCCCTGCTAATCTGATAGCTGCTCATAAATTCATTTTCTGTAGGCAAACAGTCACCCGCCTCTAACTTGCCGTTTAAAATCTCATTTAAAACGATTTCCTTCAGCTGATAATATAAAGGTATCGGTATATCTCTTTTTAATAAACCCTTTAAAAGCATTTCCATCCTCCTGGTTTATAATAATACTCTGCAATATAATTTGTCATAACATCATAATGTCCGTACATTTAGTATAGAGCAAGATCTCTCTCAAAGTCAATCTTTTCTTTGCCCTCCCAATATTCTGCTATTCCCCATTATCATTCATTAAAGAAGCTTCTTTTTTAACGTTCCCACTTTTTCCACAATTTTTCTGCTGCTTCTACAGCCACAGGATCAAATTGTATCCCTTTATTTAAAATGATCTCTTCCATACAGTCATCCCATGACATAGCCTGCCGGTACGGTCTCGCTGAAGTCATGGCATCAATACCGTCGGCAAGGCCGATCAGTCTTGACCCCAAAGGAATCTTATCTTTTTCAAGTCCATTTGGGTAGCCTTTTCCATCCCACCTTTCATGGTGGTGAAATACCATCTTGGCGATCTTATGTAGTTGCTTTGACTTATATAATATATTGTAACCAATTTCTGGATGCCTTTGTATTTGTGCCCACTCATGTGGCAGGAGCTTTCCTGTTTTATTCAAAATATTTTCTGGGATTCCCATCTTCCCTATGTCATGTAAATGCGCTGCGATATGTATATCTTCTAGTTTAGAACCCTTTACCCCTATTACCCGAGCTAAATCAAAGGTCATATCTGCTACTCTTGAAGAATGTCCGCTGGTATACATGTCCTTTGCTTCCAAAGCAGCTGTTAAGCATTCAATGACATCATGTAGATGTTGGGCCCTAAATATTTTAGAGAGGTGATAAAACATCATTTATCCCCTCCTATGTCCATCTAGTAAGAAAATATAAGTACCTTTAGTTAAATGCTTGCCTAAGTTATTATCCATTTTGTACTCCTTCACTGCATTTCAAAGGTGTTTTTAATCCATTCTATTTATCTATTTTGTTTTATATAGCTACCCCATCATATAAATCTACCTTCATCATCGAACTTATAACGCTGACTTTTGCTCTATCATAGCAGTGAAATAAATTTTTTGTTTCCTCAACATTATGATAAACCTTCCAGTATTTACAGAACAAAAAGTTTGCCCCTTTATGCTCTATAAATCCTCTTACATCTTCCATTGGAATACCTAAAAAAAGGCCGATTTCATGTGGACACATTTCTCTAAAACGTACCTTTAATAACTGTAAGCTGTCTTCTAAAGTCATCGTCTCATCATAACCCATTTTCTTTAGAAATGTTCTATTTTTTTTGCTGCTAATGTACGTATGTAGCATATCTGCATTATAAAACAATACCAAGCTACTGTTTTCTGTTTCTCTAAGCTCAAAAAAGCTAACATTTAAAGCCAAACCTATGTCATCTTTATGATCTTTCCACAGTCCTAATGTATTTTTGCCTATCTTTGAAAAAGAAATAAGAGAGGAAGGTTTAATGCCTGTTAATGTAGGTGCTATACTATACGCAATGCTAGATAAAAGATATTCCTTTCCCTCTAGTTTGTTTAATTGTGTTATAAACTTTCGCACGAATACCTTATCCAAGCCTTAACCTCCTTAAAATAATTGCTTATGATAAATTGGCAAGCTTAATGCCTAACTGAGTACACGCTTCGACCCCTTCTTCATCCGGTGTATTCTGGACAATAAGTCCTTCGTCTACTAGTTTTACTCCTTGCCCTGACATTCTTTCTTCCCATTCTCTCATCCATTGACCATCGCCCCAGTCGTAAGAACCAAATAAAGCCATTGGTTTATCCTGCAGGTTTTCTCCTTCAAGTGCTTCTATAAAAGGCAGCATTTCTTCTTCTTCAAGTTCTTCTGACCCCATAGAAGGGCATCCCAGTGCAACAATATCTGCTTTTAAAACATCTTCTTTTGACGCTTTGCCTACTTCAAGCAGATTAACGGCAGCTCCTTCTGATTTTGCAGCCTCTGCAATAGCCAAAGCCATTTTTTCTGTATTCCCTGTTGCACTCCAATAAATAATTGCTAAATTTTTCATAAAATCAATCCTCCATTTTTTAGTTTAATAGTGATAAATCTTTTTCAAACTGCTCTAAAGCGCCAGTTAATGAAGTTGCACTGCTGTTATGGCATCTAAAAAGCGGAATGTTTTTCCTTTTTGCTTCTTTTACAGCAATATGAATCATTTTATGGGATACCGTCGCCGTAAAAAGTATGATGCCATCTGGATTTCCAATCATTTTATCAAATCTGGCTGGTAATTGTGTATACACTTTTACCCGGTGCCCTCTTTTTGAACACACACCTTTGTAAGCATCATGCATCCTATCATGTCCTCCTACAAGAATTAAACTCATATTTGTTGCCTCCTCTCTTAACATCGTATTGTGGATAGTATAAACCAAAAGCATTTTTAATATTGATAATCATTTTCA
>JAQSYC010000013.1 GCA_029256345.1 Clostridia bacterium
GGAATATTATCAGTAAAATTTTTTAAACTATTTCATATGCGTGATTCAGTGAAAGTTCTTATATTGCTTAGCATAGCCTTTCTGTTAATTGCATTAGAAACAAAATTAGAGCATATTCTTCCTGTATCTGGACTAATCGGTGTTGTAAGTATGTCAGCAACAATATTAAAAAAATATGGCTTGTTGGCCAAACGTTTGTCTTTAAAATTTAACAAACTTTGGGTAGCAGCAGAAGTGCTTTTATTTGTACTAGTAGGTGCTACTGTGGACTTAAAATATGTTCAGGCAGCAGGAATACAAGCTGTTTTATTAATCTTTGGTGCATTAGTATTTCGTATGGTCGGTGTTTGGGTTAGTTTACTTAAAACACAGCTTACCACCAAAGAAAGATTATTCTGCATGATTGCATATACACCAAAAGCTACGGTACAGGCAGCAATTGGTGCGGTCCCGTTATCTATGGGATTAAATGCGGGGCACATTATCTTAACAGTAGCTGTATTATCTATATTAATAACTGCACCTCTTGGAGCAGTAGGAATTGATAGAACTTATAAAAAGCTTCTGGAGAATGATGTAAAATAAATGTTGGAATATTAAACTGTGTATAATCAGGTGATTTAAAGCAAGTACATCAATTGTGTATATAAATGAGTGCATCAATTGAGTATATAAAGCAAGTGCATGTTGAAAACCCCTTGACAATAGTCTTCCATTTATTATATGATGAAGTGGTTTTGAAAATAAAAATTACTTGCAGCAATGCTGCAGGAGCAATATATATAAGGAAATGTATGGAGGATTTGCGTTGGCTAATTATAAAAAAGAAATTGAAAAAAGAAGAACATTTGCCATAATCTCACACCCTGATGCCGGTAAGACCACATTAACTGAAAAACTATTGCTTTATGGTGGTGCAATTAATCTGGCAGGCTCTGTAAAAGGTAAAAAGACAGAAAAACATGCAGTTTCTGACTGGATGGAAATTGAAAAGCAACGTGGTATCTCTGTTACCTCTTCTGTTATGCAATTTAATTATGGAGATTACTGCATTAATATATTGGATACACCAGGGCACCAGGATTTCTCAGAAGATACGTATCGAACCTTAATGGCTGCAGATTCTGCTGTCATGGTAATTGATGCATCCAAAGGTGTTGAGAACCAGACTAAGAAATTATTTAAGGTTTGCGTTATGCGTGGAATTCCAATCTTTACTTTTATAAATAAGATGGACCGGGAAGCAAAAGATACTTTTGAGCTTTTAGATGATATTGAAACGGTACTTGGAATTCGTACCTGTCCTATTAACTGGCCAATTGGTTCCGGTAAGAATTTTAAAGGTGTGTATGATAGAAAGTCCAAACACATTACTAGATTCTTTGCAGCGAATAATGGACAAAAAGCAGTAGAAACCGTTGAGGTTGAACTAGGTGATCCATCTTTGGATACCTTAATAGGCAAGGAAAATCATGAAATTCTAACCGATGAAATTGACCTTTTAGATGGAGCAAGTAGTGAGTTTGATTTAGAATTAGTAAGAAAAGGGGAGCTGACTCCGGTATTCTTTGGTTCTGCCCTGACCAACTTTGGTGTAGAAACATTTTTAAAACATTTTCTATCCATGACCACTTCTCCACTTTCTAGAAAGTCAACAGGAGGAGTGATTGATCCCCTGGAGAATGAATTTTCTGCCTTTGTATTTAAAATTCAGGCAAATATGAATAAGGCCCACAGGGATAGAATTGCATTTATGAGAATCTGCTCTGGTAAATTCGAAGCTGGAATGGAAGTAAATCATGTGCAGGGTGGGAAAAAGTTGCGTTTATCCCAACCACAGCAGTTAATGGCTCAGGAGAGAAAAATAGTAGAGGAAGCTTATGCAGGAGACATAATAGGAGTATTTGATCCCGGCATTTTCTCCATTGGTGATACTCTTTGTATTCCTGGTGAAAAATATGAATATGAAGGCATTCCTACTTTTTCACCGGAACATTTTGCAAAAGTTCGTCAAGTAGATACTATGAAGAGAAAACAGTTCTTAAAGGGCATTACACAGATTGCACAGGAAGGTGCTATCCAGATATTCCAGGAATTTAATACTGGAATGGAAGAAATTATTGTAGGTGTAGTAGGTGTACTTCAATTTGATGTATTGAAATTCCGATTAGAATCCGAGTACGGTGTTGAGATTCGACTGGAGCCTTTAGCCTATGAGCATATCCGCTGGATTGAGAATAAAGGGATAGATATAAGTAAACTTAGTGTTACTTCCGACACCAAAAAAGTAAAAGACTTAAAAGGAAATCCTTTATTGTTATTTGTGCACAGCTGGAGCATTAAAACTGTGCTTGATCGAAACAAAGATTTAAAATTGTCTGAATTTGGGCGAGAATAAGTGTTGACAGTTAACTTAGAATATGATATACTGATTTAGCTTGTGAATCATTTATATTAATTTAATGATTTACAAAAGAACAAAGCAGAGTATCCACTCTCACCTTAGCACCTGTGTATGCGTGACTTTGGTTAATATTTCAAGATAATTCCAGCGATATGGCTGGTTTAGATATGTAATCGAACTTGAAACGTGGATGGTCTGTGCTATCCACGTTTTTTATTGCTAAAATTGCCCCTATACAACAATATAGCAATAAGTGTTGTTTATCAATTTATTTTCAGACCTATGGAGGTGTACTATTATTAACGATTTAATGATTAATGAGCAGATTAGAGACAAAGAAATCCGTTTAGTTGGAGAAGAAGGCGAACAGTTAGGCATCATGTCTTCGAAGGACGCTTTAAATTTAGCAAAAGAAGCTAATCTTGACTTGGTAAAGATTGCTCCAACTGCCAAACCACCGGTATGCAAGATTATTGATTACGGTAAGTATCGATATGAACTGGCGAGAAAAGAAAAAGAAGCGAAAAAGAAGCAGAAAGTAACGGATGTAAAAGAAATTCGTTTGTCACCAAACATTGATGATAATGACCTTCTTACGAAAGCTAATCAAGCACGTAAGTTTATTACAAAAGGTGATAAGGTAAAAGTTGCTCTTCGTTTCCGTGGCCGTGAAATGGCGCATATGGGATCCAGTAAACAGATTTTAGATGATTTCTTTTCAAAGCTTGAAGATGTAGCAATCGTTGAGAAACCTGCAAAATTAGAAGGTAGAAGCATGATAATGTTTCTAACTGAAAAACGCTAAAAACATTTTGCAATCAAAGCAGCTAGTAAAAAAAGATTGTAAAGTGTCTTAAATAATAAAAATAAGACAATTGGACAACCTTAGGGAAAATAAGGGATTGAATTTGATTGTATCATAATTAAGGAGGAAATATCATGCCTAAGATTAAAACAAGTAAATCAGCAGCAAAGCGCTTCAAAAAAACAGGAACAGGTCAATTAAAGAGAATGAAAGCTTACAAAAGCCATATCTTAACAAAGAAGAGCACTAAGAGAAAGAGAAATCTTAGAAAAGCTACTTTAGTAGATGGAACTAAATTAAAGAACATGAAGAAGATTATGCCTTATCTATAAGATTTGGTTAAAGGAGGGAAATAAGACATGGCAAGAATTAAAGGCGGAATGAACGCTAAAAAAAGACATAATAGAGTATTAAAGCTAGCAAAAGGTTACAGAGGCGCTAGATCTAAACAATATAGAGTAGCTAAACAATCAGTTATGAGAGCTTTAACTTCTTCTTTCGCAGGAAGAAGACAAAGAAAGAGACAATTCAGACAGTTATGGATCGCAAGAATCAATGCTGCTGCTAGAATGAACGGACTTTCATACAGCAAATTAATGCACGGCTTAAAAGTTGCTGGTGTTGAAATTAATAGAAAAATGTTATCTGACATGGCTATTAACGATCCTGCTGGCTTCACTTCTTTAGCAGAAGTTGCAAAATCTAAAATAGCTTAATTCAGGATTTAACATAGAAAATTTATAATAAAAATATAAAAAAATAATTTATCAAAATAATTTATGATAATAATTCAATAAATTATTTATGATAAAAATTAAGGAAGGCTATAATCTTGAGAACTTGTTTCTCGGGATTAAGCCTTTTTAATTTTCTTTATCCGACAAAATATGGCATAATTTTTATAAAGCTGTTTTCAATTTCTAGTGTTTATGATATATTAGACCTATAGATGAAGCAGAATAATCCCCCTTAGAGAGGAGATAGCACTTGAACAGCAGAGATAGTAAGCAAAATATAATTCATAAATTAAAATCATACATTGCAGATAAATCAATGGAATATTTATCTGTGAAAGATGAAATGGTACTATTGAATGCAAGGAGAGTATTCTACGTATCTGCTTTAACAATGATAACGAATATAGTGGCAATTATCCTTGTGAGCTTTAAAAATCTTTCTAATAATATTTCTACAGAAGTAGAGTGGCAAACCTGGCTAAAAATAAGCCATTATACAGTGTTTAGTATAATGGGATTGATTGGAATTTTGTCCAAATTACTTAGGAGGAAGAAAAATATTGGCCTTTTGGTAACTCTGCAATATATGACCATTTTTATTGTACTTGGTTTTGGAATCATAGTAGCGTGTATTGACCAGATGATATCAAAAAATATAATCGCTTTTTTAATCGTATGCACTATGATTGGAGCTGTATTTTTACTCAGGCCCCTATTTGCGGTCATTACCTATATGACAAGCTATGTTGTATTATTTATTGGACTTGGTTTAGCTCAGACCAATACTGCCATTTTATTGTCTAACAGGGTAAATGGAATAGCAGCAGTTGCTATTGGTATCTGCCTTTCCATAATATCATGGAAGTCTGCTTCAGCCCATATCCAGCAAAAAAGGCATATTGCTGCCCAACAAAAGGAACTAGAAGAAAAAAACGAGGTCCTTGAATATCTTGCTTTCTGTGATCCTATGACATCTCTTTGTAACAGAAGAAGAGGAGAAGAATTAATTAAGCAGGAAATATCATCTATGAGTCGCTATGGTTATGATTCTAGTATTCTTTTAATTGACATAGACCATTTTAAATATTTCAACGATACCTATGGACATCCTGTTGGAGATGCAGTCATCAAAGAAGTGACTTTCTTACTTAAGAAAAATGTAAGGGACAGTGATGTTGTAGCAAGGTGGGGAGGGGAAGAATTTTTGATTCTGCTAACCCATGTATCCATAACTGAGGCAAAGGAAATTGCTGAAAAACTTAGAGAAATTATTGAGGAACATATTTTAATAGTAAGCGAAAAAGAATTAAATACTACTATAAGTATAGGAGTAGCTCAAATAAAAGCGGAAAGAAATGATGCGTTGGAAATTGCTTATAAAGAAGCAGATAAAGCATTATATAAAGCAAAAGAATCTGGCAGAAACCGAGTAGTTGTAGCAGCAGAAGATGAAAAACTTGCCCTGGCATCTATTCATATAGAATGGCGTAGAGAGTGGGAAAGTGGGAATAGAGAAATTGATGATCATCATAAAGTCCTGTTAGAGCTTGGGAATGCACTAATTCATATGGGACTATCTGAAACAGATCAGGAGAAAATGCTGATACAATTACATTTGCTGATTAATCATATGAAAAAGCATTTTTCTTATGAAGAAGAATTACTAAAAATCGCCAATTACCCAAATTATGAGCAACATAAAGAGATACATGGTGAGCTTCTGGAAGAAACCCTTAAATTACGAGAATCCTATTTTAAAGGTGAGTTAAAAGCATCTGCATTTTTTTCTTTCCTTATAGATAAAGTTATTGTTGGCCATATGTTACAAGATGATATACAGGCGTTTCCTTATCTTTCGAAGAAGCAATCTAGCCTTAATTCATAGTAAAAGATGGTCTAGACCCATTATAAAGAATAGAATTAAGAAATGATTTCAACATAAAAAACCTTGTAAATAGTTTACAAGGTTTTTTTGCAGATATTCATTCCGCTATATGCAGTCGACGGGACTTGAACCCGTACTATGATTCAGAAATAGGCTTAAAGAAAGGGGATTTGCACTGCATCTTCTTTAAGTGTAATCAAGGTGTAATCTAAAAGTGTAATCAACAACTATCTATTTCAAATATTCAATAAGATAGTTGTTTGTTTAAGGCATAGTACTTTAATTTTTTGTATATGGACGCAAAATGAGATACGGGACATAAACTACTGTAGAACGCCGATGATAGATTTAAAACTGCTACAAGAGTAATACATATTGAATAATGGAAGGTATCATTTCGATTGATGCCTTTCTGGTAATATTTTGATACAAGTATTCACTTTTAGCACTATTTGGTATATAATTAATTATTATGTACGAATGAGGGAAATTGAAATGGGCATAAGAAAATTAGATATTGCTACTTTTTCTGATAAAATTAAATATGTTCCAATTGGTAAATTGGATTGCAATATTATTAATTTTATTTCAAAACAAAAACCAGAGCTTAAAGATAGATTGTCTTCTGATAAAGATATTTTATTTTGGAGCGACAGAGTAAAATATACTGAAAAACATAGGAAGGATTTTTCAAGCAGTGAGGAATTTGATAAATGCTTAGAAGATATTCCTGATATTATACAAAACCCAGACTATATCAGTATAAATCCAAATGATGATAGTATATGTTTTATAAGGAAATATACAAAATATGTAACTGTTGCTGTAAGAATTTCGGGTGATGGTAAAATGGGTTATAGAACGATGTATCCCTTAAGAGATAGTCAGCTTCAAAATTACATTGAGAATAATAGAGCATGGAAATACAAAGAAATCACTTGACTGTTTTTATAACTGATGGTAATATAATTATAGAAAGTGAATTTATTGCATATAGTAATTATATAAGTTATTTGAGGATAGAATAGGCTGCTATCGCTCCTATGCTTGCATAGGTCTTAAAGAGATGATGGGAGTGCCGCCCCACGAAATAACTTATATTAAATATTTAAGCATCTACTATAAAAGGTAGGTGCTTTTTGTTGTGTAAAAATATTAAGGGGAAAAGTGAACAAGTTTAAGGCAATGATAAGCAAACGAAAAAATAGCAAAAAATTATCCTATTCCACCTATACACAGTAAAACAGCCGTAACATCCTCAAACACAGGACTTATAGCTGATTTATCTTTATTTTTTATTATAGAATGAAGCTTCATTATACGTTTTAAAGAAGACAGATAATTTCATATACGTTTTTGCTATTAAGAAAAACATCCGTATACGTTCTTGGCGAAGACTGATAATTTATATAGATTATATTGGCCTATCAGAGCCAACCCCCTAATATATACACGGACCACTTTGTCTCCTAAATATCCTTAGCCCAAGCATACAGCTCATTAATTGCCTGTTTAAGTACCTTATCTGTTGGTGGGTGACGCTCCGGGTGTCCGTAGTAATCAAACATAATCATCGACATAGACTTACCAAGATGATTAAGCACATAATTTAACGCATATGGGGCTTGGTTACCGTACCGATCAGATACAAATTCAAAGTGTTTTGGAAGACCCGAGAAGATGAAATTATCATAAGGTTCACAAAAGCCTATGTTGATTTCGGCAGTACACATCCCTGTGGTTGTATATGTATCACTCATTGCAAATGCAATCAGATACTCAGACATAGATAAGGACTCAACAACCTTCCGAAGACGGCCGTCGGTAGGTATTAACATATCATTACATAAAGGACAGGTGCCTTGGCGTTTGCTGCTGCGTTTAAGGTAGCGCCTGTATCCACATTTTGTACATAACAGCATAGGTTTTATTCGAAATGGTTTCCCGGTATAAATACCTGCATATTTATATATGGTTTGCCGGCTGACATTGCACAGCCGAGCCAGCTCTGATATGTTAATTTCTTTGCTTATATATTTAGGGTAGTGTCGTAAAAAGAGGTTGGGTAGGTTGTCAACTATAGTAGTAGGTCTACATATTGCTGCACCTTTACAGGCGCATTAACCATTCCGCTTTTAACTTTCTGAGAGATAATGGACTTTTCCATTTCGGCGAAGACTCCCCACATCATAATCATGCCCTGAGTCATAGGGTCTAGCTCGCCTCGCCTGTACAATCCACACAAAAGTGCCTATAATAAGTTTTATCTGCTTTGACCTTGCAAATTTAATTATTTCACACAGTTGTTTAGTTGAACGGGTTAATCTGCTGACCTCTGTACAGGCTATTGAGTCCATAGGTGATACCACACTTAGCAACCTGTTCCACTCAATCTTGGTATCCTTGCTCCCGGAAACATATTCCCAGTAGATGTTCTCATCCTTGATACCTCTCTGTTTAAGTTCATGCCATTGTCTGTCTATGTCTTGTCGACTCTCATCAGTGCTGCACCTGCTGTAACCATAATCCATCGTTATCATCCTCTCGTATTTATAGTAATTCAACCAATTTGTCAACGAAACGATGCAAATAATTTCTTTGACATAATCGGGCTGTTTTACCTGTGTTAGCAGGCTTATTAGTATTAAATATTTGTGTAAACGAAAAGAACTCTTTTATTTGATACATCTACAGTAAACGGCCACGTATACTGTAGTCAAGTATCTTTTTCGAGTTTCATTCGGCTATGACTGACTTCATGGCTCTTTAATAGTTAAATACAATTAGTTTATATCGGAGTACCATATTCTTGTGTAGTGCCAGTAGGAAATTTTTGCAGAATGACATGCTGAAGAATCAAGTTTAGATATACTTTAAAATGACCCCTGAACTAAAAGTTAGATTGCACTATTACCTCTTAAATATTGTTGAAAGGTAACGAAAATTAATATTTATAATTTAGTAGAGGAAAACTGATAAAATACCAGAAATTAACCCGGCAAAAGCCTAACGACTTATTACCGGGTTAAGAAAAGCTTATATTTACTTAGAGGGAGTTCCAGCTCTATGTACTACATAAAATAGTACGACCAGAAACAATAGACTATTGAAGTCTGAGCCGGTTATTAAGGTTTGGAAGTAAGTACTAATGCGCTCTCCATATATACCAAGTAAAAAAATTAAAAGCTCTTTTGTATTATTATCCATATAATCACCACCTTTGCTTTATTCATACCGAATAGCGATATGTATAAAACAAAAAAAGTATGCTGTCAAACAAAGGCGTTTGTATGTGACTATTTTATATGTGCCCCTTATTTATATATGACTTACCATAACCTACCAAAATTGTAAACCATAATATATAAATTGTCAAATTAAAAGAGAATTAAGATTTGAATGGTTAGGAAGGTAGATGAAGGGGATAAAAGGTAATATAAAGAGGTAACAAGGGAAAGATAGTTAAGTATAATTAAGTTGGTTTCTGTCTACTGGAAGACCGGTTTCTATTTCGTAATCAGAATTTCAAGTAGAAAGAATATTCAGTGCCGGTAAGAATTTTTCGCAGAATAACACTTCAAAACAGCAAGTTTAAGAATAATCTATTGTGTCATATTCTGTATTTTTACTATAAGTTTTTATAAAGTTTCATAGTACCTACATAGGCATCCTTTTTAAAACAACTGGTAAATTGATGAAAATATTAGAGTAAACCTGTAGACATTGAAGCGGCATTGCTTTATAATAAGTAAATAAGTTTATTTACATACATTAAGGGAGGAGGCTGTTGCTTTTGAGCAAAAACGAATTTGGAGATTATCTCAGAAAACTCAGACTGTCAAAGCAGATTACACAAGAGCAACTTGCAGCCACTGTACAAAGACATAAAATGACCATTTCTCAGATAGAAAACGGTAAGAATGACCCTCCCCAAGGTGATTTATTGGAAAATATTATTCAGGCGCTTACGCTTACTTCTGATGAAGCTAACGAGTTGCGTGATTTATCAGCATTTGCAAGGAACTCTATACCGATTGACATTTTAGATTACTTTAAAAGCAACGCAGGTTTAAGAGCAGCTATACGCAGAGCAAAGTTAAAAGATATTAGCAGTATCGAATGGGAAAACTTATTTTAAGGAGAGACGATATGATGAATTTTACAGACAAAGCCAACTTTATATGGAGTGTTGCTGACCTATTGCGTGGTGATTTTAAGCAGAGTGAATACGGAAAGGTAATTCTTCCATTTACAGTGCTACGCCGTTTTGATTGTGTGCTCGCACCAACGAAAGATAAGATACTTGAAATGAATAAAACATTAACTGTTAGTAACAAGACACCTATCTTTAAAAAGCTTACAGGACACGATTATTATAATGTTAGCCAGTTTGACTTTGCTAAGCTTATAGATGATTCAAACGCAATAGATACCAACTTGCGAGATTATATAAATGGATTTTCAGACGATGTTAAAGACATACTGGATAAGTTTGAGATATTCACAGTTATAGAGAAACTTAAGAAAGCAAACCTTTTATACCTTGTTGTACAGAAATTTTCAGAGCTTGACCTTGCAGCAGATAATGTGGACAACCTCGAAATGGGATATATGTATGAAGAACTTATCCGCCGCTTCTCAGAACTTTCTAACGAGACTGCTGGTGAACACTTTACTCCAAGAGAAGTAATTGAACTGATGGTAGACCTGTTATTTGACCCGGATATGGACGAGATGACAAAGGAAGGCAAGGTAGTTACTATATTTGACCCTGCATGCGGAACCGGAGGTATGCTTTCTGTTGCTCAGAATAAGATGATTGCGACCAACACAAAGACTACGGTTATTCCTTTTGGGCAAGAGTTGAACCCTGAAACCTATGCCACTTGCAAATCAGATATGATACTTAAAGGTAACACGAATAGTAAAATTGTACTTGGCAATAGCTTTTCAGAAGATGGTTTTGTCGGACAAACCTTTGATTATATGCTATCTAACCCTCCGTTTGGTGTTGAATGGAAAAAGGTTGAGAAGTTCATTAAGGACGAAGCCTTGAACCAAGGTTTTAGCGGCCGTTTTGGAGCTGGAACTCCAAGAATATCCGATGGCTCCTTACTATTTCTACAACATATGATTTCAAAAATGACACCTAAGGATAAAGGTGGCAGTAGACTTGGAATTGTTTTCAATGGCTCACCTTTATTTACAGGGGATGCTGGTAGCGGTGAAAGTGAGATACGTAAATGGATTATTGAAAATGACTTACTTGAAGCAATTGTGGCACTACCAGACCAGTTATTTTATAACACAGGTATTTCTACATATGTATGGATATTAACAAATAGAAAGGCTGACCGCCGCAAAGGTAAGATTAGGCTTGTAAATGGCGTGTCTTACTTTGAAAAGATGCGCAAATCGCTTGGTAATAAGCGTAATGTTATAAACGAGCAAAATCGTGCTGACCTTGTCAGACTTTATTCGATGTTTGAGCCACACGAAGATTACAAAGACTTCGATAATGCTGACTTTGGTTACAGCAAGATAACTGTTGAGCGTCCTGTTTATGATAATGAAGGTAAGCCAGAGCTTGATAAAAAAGGTAATAAAAAGGCAGATAGTAGCTTGCGTGATACTGAAATCGTTCCTCTAAAAGAGGATATAAATGAATATTTTAAGCGTGAAGTATTTCCCCATGTGACTGATGCTTGGATTGACCAAAGTAAAACAAAGATTGGCTACGAAATACCATTTACAAGGCACTTTTATAAGTTTGTTCCACTTAGGGTAAGTGCAGATATTATGGCAGAGATTAAGGAACTTGAAGAAAAGATAGCTAAAAACCTCTTGGAGGTGTTGGCAGAATGAAACGGTATGCAAAATATAAAGATAGTGGGATTGAGTGGGTTGGTGAGATACCTATAACATGGAAAACGGCTCCGATTAAATATGTAACTAATTGTATGGATAGTAAAAGAGTACCAATTGAAGCAGGTCTCAGGGGAAATATGGTTGGAGATATTCCTTATTGGGGTGCAGGGAATATAGTTGATTACGTTAATGATTTTATATTTAACGAAGAACTTGTATTGCTTGGTGAAGATGGAGCTCCATTTTTTGATAAATCAAGACCAGTTGCTTTTTATGTAAACGAGAAAATCTGGGCTAATAATCACATCCATGTATTAAAGACAAATGATATGATTTTGGCTAAATACTTAACATTTACGCTTAATACTGTTGATTATAATGAATATATAAATGGTTCTATATTAAATAAATTAACACAATCTGACATGAATGGAATTAAAATACCACTTCCCCCTTTAGCAACTCAACAAGCCATCGTTGGCTACCTCGACCGCAGAACCACCGCCATAGACACCCTTATTGCAGACAAGCAAAAGCTGATTGACTTGTTTAAAGAAAAGCGGCAAGCGATTATAAGCGAGACCGTTACTAAAGGACTTGATAAAACTGCCAAGATGAAAGATAGCGGCATTGAATGGATTGGTGAGATACCCGAGGGATGGATTATTAGCAAAATCAGATATGCTATAGAAAAAATTGGTGATATCGACCACTATATGCCAGATTCAGTTACTGACGGAAAGCCATATATTATGACTGGTGATTTATTAGAAAATGCTAGTGCGATAGATTTTGTTTCCTGTAAGCAAATTTCTGACGAAGATTATTTAGTATTATCTCGAAAAATAAAACCAGTTATTGGCGATATAATTTTTGCAAGATACGCAACGATAGGTACAATTTGTTATGTTGACATAGAAAAAGATTTTTTAGTTTCTTATTCTTGTGTAACTATTCATCCTAATAACGTTATAACTAACGGAAAATATCTGTTTTATTATCTGAAGTCATACGCATTTTTTCAAGAGGTTACACAGTATATAAATTCTAATACGCAGGGAAATGTAGGTATTGATTCGTTAAGCAAGGTAAGATTTATGTTGCCACCACTCGACCAACAACAAGCCACTGTCGACTACCTCGAACGTAAAACCAATGCAATAGACTCCTTTATAACTGACATAAACTCACAGATAGAAAAGCTTAAAGCATACCGTAAAAGCGTCATCAGTGAAGCGGTTACAGGAAAGGTGGCGATTTAATGGCAATCAACATAAAGGAAATAACTTTTGAAAGAGAAATTGAATATAGTCTTATAGATAAGGGTGGCTATATTAAAGGTGGCCCTAAGGACTTTAACCGTGTATACGCTATTGATACAGCTCAATTATTTAAGTTTTTAAAGGAAACTCAACCAAAAGAATGGAACAAGCTTGTTGCTAAACACGGTGACTTGGTCGTTGAAAATAACTTCTTAAAACGACTACACAAGGATTTAGATACGCACGGTATGTTGCATGTTCTTCGTAAGGGGATTGTTGATGCACCTGCTAAATTTAGCCTTTGTTACTTCAAGCCAGCAAGCAATATGAACCTAACAGATGTGGAGAATTATAATAGAAATATTTTATCAGTATCTCGTCAGGTGCATTACAGCCTTAAGAATGAGAACTCGATTGATGTAGTTTTATTTGTAAACGGGTTACCTGTTACTACCATTGAGCTGAAAAATCAAGTTACAGGGCAAACAATCGAGGATGCAAAGCGTCAGTACAAATATGATCGTGACCCACGAGAGGTCTTACTTGGTTTTAAGTCACGCTGTCTTGTGCATTTCGCAGTAGATATGGACGAGGTTTATATGACTACCAAACTCGCTGGTGCAGACACCTACTTCCTGCCATTTAATAAAGGAAACAATGGTGGCAAAGGTAATCCTGTGGGCAACGGGAATTACCGTACATCATATCTCTGGGATGAAGTTTTACAAAAAGACAGCTTGCTTGATATTATCCATCGGTTTATACATTTACAGAAGAAATCTGACGATACTGGTAAGGTAAAGGAAAGCATTATCTTCCCCCGTTATCACCAGTTAGACGCAGTTAGGGAGCTTATATCAAATGTGAAAAGCAACGGTACAGGTAATAATTATTTGATTCAGCATAGTGCAGGTAGTGGTAAGTCTAACTCCATTGCTTGGCTTGCTCACCATTTGCAGAACTTACACGATGAGACCGATAAGATAATATTCAACAGCGTTATTGTTATCACAGACCGTCTTGTTTTAGATAAGCAGCTACAAGACACCATTTATCAGTTTGAACACGCTGACGGAGTTGTTGTAAAGATTGATAACAATTCAACCCAGCTTGCAGGTGCTCTGAATACTGGCAAGAAGATTATTATAACAACTCTTCAAAAGTTCCCCTTTGTTGTTGATAAAGTAAAAAACCTAAACGGAAAGCGCTTTGCGGTTATCGTAGATGAAGCACATTCCTCACAAACAGGCGAAGCTGCTCAGAAATTAAAGGCGGTTATTGGTGATGAAAATGCAGGGCTTTCAGAAGATGAAAAACTTATGATGGTAGCTGAAGAAGAGGCAGTTTATGAAATACAGGAACCTGACAGTGAAGACGAGATTGTAAAAGAAATGGCAACACACGGAAAGCTAAAGAACCTATCGTTCTTTGCATTTACAGCGACACCAAAGGCAAAAACACTTGAGATGTTTGGAACTCCTGACGAAAAAGGTACTCCTAAGGCTTTTCACGTTTACAGTATGCGCCAAGCAATTGAAGAAGGTTTTATCTTGGATGTACTCAAGAATTATATGACCTATGATACTTACTTCAAGGTTGGTAAGGCTATAACGGATGACCCGAGATATGAAAAAAGCAAGGCTAACAAGGCATTAGGCAAGTTCTTGAGCTTACACCCTCACAATTTAGCACAGAAGACACAGATTATCGTTGAACACTTTCGTAGCGTAACCAAGTATAAGATAGGTGGTAAAGCTAAGGCGATGGTTGTAACAGGTTCAAGGCTTCACGCTGTGCGGTATTACTTTGAATTTGAAAAGTATATTAAGAAGATGGGTTACCAAAAAGAGCTTGGCATATTAGTTGCCTTTTCCGGTACTGTTACTGATGGTGGTGAGGAGTATACCGAATATGGCATCAATAAAATAAAAGAAGCTGAACTTCCAAAGAAGTTTAACAGCGGAGATTATCAGGTTTTATTGGTTGCAGAGAAATATCAGACAGGCTTTGATGAACCATTATTGCACACTATGTTCGTGGATAAGAGACTCAGCGGAGTAAAGGCCGTTCAGACATTATCAAGGCTTAACCGCGCTTGTTTTGGAAAGGAAGATACCTTTGTACTTGATTTCGTAAACTCAGCAGAAGACATACGAGCAGCATTTGCTCCGTACTATGAGGAAAGTACCATTGATCAAACAACAGATGCTAATATCGTTTATGACCTTAAAACAAAGCTAGATGAGTTCAGAGTTTATTGGGATACTGAGGTTGAAAACTTTGCTAAAGCGTTCTTTAAGCCAAGCAAAAAGCAAGGCAACTTAGACTTTGGAGTACTTAACAGTTATCTTGACCCAGCAGTTGATAGGTACAAGGATAAAAATAAGGAGGAACAGGAGGAATTTAAGTCTACCCTGACAAAGTTTGTGCGTACATATTCGTTTGTAAGCAACATTGTCAGACTTGATGATAAGGGCATGCATAAGTTCTTTGCTTATTCTAAGTTTTTGCTCCGAAAGTTGCCTCGTGAGAAGTTTGGAACAGTCGACCTAAATGATGAAGTAAATTTGCAGTATTACCGGTTACAAAAGATTTTTGAAGGTTCAATCAGCTTAGAGAAGGGTGAACCTTTGCCTAACACTTTACACGCTGGTAAAGCTGGTAAGGATGTAGAAAAGTCACCTCTATCTGAACTTATTGAGAAGTTAAACGAACGCTTTGGAACTGAGTTTGGTGATATGGATAAGGTTCTGGAACAGTTTGTTGCGGATATGGAAAAGAACGAACAGCTACGGACACAAGCACAAAATAACTCCAAAGAACATTTCAAATTTCCGTTTAACGATGCTTTTATGGACATAGTGGTTGACCGTATGATGCAGAATAAGGAGTTCTGTGAGAAGATATTAGATGATGAGAAGTTTGGCAACACGGTCAAGGACTTGATGGTGGACTATGTTTATACTAAGTTAAGAGCGTAGCATTTTAGAGACCCTTTTATTTGCCCCAATAAAACCACTTAATATAGACATATAAAAATACCCTCGAAGGGTTTGTCTTTCGAGGGTATTTTTGTCAGAAGTCAACAAAAATGTGATTAATTTAGCTGGTTACAAAGGTACAAAAGATGTAATCGAAAATGTAATCAAAAGTGCTAATATGTAATCAAGATATTTGAGTAAAAGAAAACCCTGAAAGTCTAATAAACAAAGACTTTCAGGGTAATCAATCGAATGCAGTCGAGGGGACTTGAACCCCTACCCGGAAACCCGGACTAGAACCTGAATCTAGCGCGTATGCCAATTCCGCCACGACTGCGTAAAGTAACGTTT
>JAQSYC010000239.1 GCA_029256345.1 Clostridia bacterium
TGGTGAATATAAAAGAGTATATGAAACAGAAAAAAAGAACATAGATAAAGACGAGAAGGAAAACAATCAAGAAAACAAGAGGGATTAAAAAACATAATTAAAATAATAAGGCGGGCTTACTTACAAGTATTATTATATATAATGAATAGCAGTGCAATGGTTTAATAAGATTTCTTTGAACAATTAACATGCAGATATTGATACTCATAAAAAGTGCTGCCTATGCATTACTATGATGTGTGGGAAAGGGTAATCTATATAAAGAGCTTTTCAAAAGCTTTTATGCCAGGGATAAGAATAGGAACAGTTGTCCTACAAGAGGCAGTAAAAAATGACTTTCTTAAATATAAAAAATACTACGACTTAAGTACTTCAGCGTTATCTCAGGGAGCTTTAGAAATTTTCATCAATAGCGGCATGTACAAAAAACATAATGAAAAGACGCAACGTATCTATCAGCAGAAGATGAATAGTTTAAGAGAGTATTTAAGCAGTTTTAATAAGAGTCAAATAGAAGTATTTATACCCCACACAGGACTTTTTATTTGGATGAAATTACCTGAGACTTTAAATCAAGAGCTCTTTATTAAAAGACTAGAAGAAAAAAATGTCTATATTGCTTCAGGTGAGATGTTTTTTATCACAAAGCAATCGGGAGAAAGAGTTTTTAGGCTCGCAATAGCACACCTTTCAAAGGAACAGATTAAAGCAGGCATGAAAATATTATTTAAAGAATTGATTGAGTCATTAGATTTATTTTGACAATTAGGATGGGCAAGTAAGATAATTCGGAAATTAATTGAGTAAAGGTAAAGGAACTGGAATCTTGTGTAGCAAAGTTAGAATTTAAAAGAGCAATGGGAGCAAATGCATAACTTAGGCAAAAGTGATTAAAATAAA
This sequence comes from Clostridia bacterium, assembly GCA_029256345.1. Lineage (GTDB taxonomy): Bacteria > Bacillota > Clostridia > Lachnospirales > Cellulosilyticaceae > FMMP01. The sequence goes on from JAQSYC010000239.1 coordinate 901, forward strand.
GAAATAATAAGACAATCGCTTTAAAATAAGGGTGAGATAAATGAGTATTTCAGCAGAGTGGACAGAAGTAGTTATAAGAAGTATTGCATCAATCCTTATACTATTTATTATGACTAAATTTATGGGAAGAAGACAGATTTCACAGCTCAGCATGTTTGATTATGTTGTGGGTATTTCTATTGGATCAATCGCCGCACAGATGACGGTTGACACAGAGATACAGTGGTTTCATTCTTTAACAGCCATGGGAGTGTATGTGGGTATTTACATCCTTATCACGTTGGCAACAGTGAAGAGCTTATGGGCCAGAAAATTTTTTGAAGGAGCGCCTATCATACTGATGCAGGATGGCAAAATCATCAATAAGAATATCAGAAAGGTTCGTTATGACGCAAACAATCTTTTAGAAGAGTGTCGATTGGCAGGGTATTTTGATGTCAATGATATTAATCTAGCCATTATGGAGAGTGGCGGTAAGATTAGTTTTTTGCCTAAAGTCCAAAAAAGGCCTGTTAATGTAGAAGATATGGGGGTCTTGCCGGCGGCGGAAGGGTTAGTGGCCAATGTGATTATGGATGGACATATTATGCCGGATAATCTTAAGGCTATAGGAAAAGATGAAAAGTGGCTCCTTAAGCAGCTTAAGGAAAAAAAGGTAACATCACCAAAGGAGGTGCTTTTAGCCACCTGTGATATCCATGATACCTTTAACGTATTTCTAAAAAATGAGGCAATCAATGTCAAACATTGTCTAGAATAATTTTAAAAAGGGCTCTTGTACAATTAACTTATTAGTTAGTTGTGCAAGAGCCCTTTAAGCGTTTGATAGAGCGAAAGTAGTTAGACTAGTTTAACGTTGTATTCTTTGAGCCATAGGTTGAATTGGACCAGGTAGGCAATAAGCTGGGGTCCTGTCATTAACTGGCCGAACCAAGGGTTCTTGTAAGATGCGCCTTTGGTAGCGAGTAATTCTTTGACAAAGTTTTTATCTATAATATTTAAAATAGGAGAGCTGGAGTCGTTAAGAGCATTCTTCATCATGCTGCAGACTAAATCGGTATAAATAGGGTTGTGCGTTTTGGGGTATGGGCTTTTTTTGCGGTAAATAATCTCTTCAGGAAGGATTCCTTTCAGACACCGTCTAAGGAGGCCTTTTTCACGTCCTTCAAAAAACTTATAGTCGTTGGGTAGATTAAAAGCATATTCTACAAGTCTGTAGTCGGCAAAAGGTACACGGACTTCAATGCTGTTAGCCATGCTCATTCTGTCTTTACGGTTCAGCAGATTAACCATAAACCATTTGAGATTGAGGTAGAAAAGTTCTCTCATACGATAAGTTTCTTGAGTCTCACCCTCCAGGTGGGGTACAGCCTTAAGACTTGCTAAATAGTTTTCATTAACCACTTCGCTAATAGGCAAAGATTGGAACTCTTTAGAGAGCAGGGCCTTTCTGCTGTCAACAAAATTAGACCAAGGGAAGGTAGGCAGGTTCATGAGCTCTGGTTTTGTATACCAGGGGTAGCCGCCAAAAAGTTCATCTGCACATTCACCAGATAAAGCAATAATAAAATCTTTTCGTATTTCTCTGCTGAATAAAAACAAGGAAGAATCTATATCGGCCATACCCGGGAGATCCCTCGCTAAAACTGCATCTTTAAGAGTGTGTGCTAGCTCCTCGTGGTTAATCATGTAGGTCTTATGATTGCTGCCTATGAAGTCACTCATTTGCTGTGCCCAATAAGGATCAGAAGTAGGCTGAAACAGGGAGGCCTTAAAGTATTTATCATTGTCTTCGTAGTCAAGAGAATAGGTAGTCAGTATTTTGTTTTGCTTTTTGTAACTGCTGGCTGCTATAGCTGAGATTGCTGAAGAATCAAGCCCCCCAGATAAAAAGGTACATAAAGGCACATCTCCCACTAATTGCCTTTCTATGGCATCAGTGAGTAAAAAACTAAGATGATCACTGGCTTCTTCAAGCGTTTCGGTATTTTCACGGGGTACAAGCTTCCAGTATTCTTTATCTAGGATATCATTGGCTTTAATAATCATAAGATGAGCAGGTGGAACTTCTTCGATGCCCTTAAAAAGAGCGCTTCCTGGCCTTACGGCAGGACCTAGGGCAAAGATTTCTGTGAGTCCGTCTTTATCGAGAAGAGGCTCGACATAAGGATGGGCAAGGACTGTCTTGATTTCTGAACCGAAAATAAAAGAAGAACCCTGGGTGCTGTAGAATAAAGGTTTTACCCCTAGAGGATCTCGTACCAAAAGAATCTGCTTTTCTTTTTCGTCATACACAGCAAAAGCAAAAATGCCGTTTAGTTTTTTGACACAGTCAATCCCCCAGCACATATAGGCAGTTAGAAGTACTTCCGTATCCGAATAAGAGTCAAAGCGAAAGCCATTATCTTTAAGTTCTTTTCTTAAATCTTCTGTATTATAGAGTTCACCATTATAAATTAACGTATATTTAAAGCCGTTTAAGCTTCTTGTCATAGGCTGCTTCCCGCCCTCAGGATCCACAACAACAAGCCTTCTATGGCCAAAAAGGATATGAGGGTAGATCTCATATCCGTAGCTGTCAGGACCACGCAGAGACAGCGTATCTTATAAAGCACGATAGGGACGGCAAAATAGCCGTCCCCATTTAGTCTATTAAGTTTTATAAAGCTTGAACGCCTTCTTCACCTGTACGTATCTTAACAACATTTTCTACAGGATAAATAAATATTTTACCATCACCTATTTTGCCAGTTCTTAGGATTTTAGTGGCTGTATCTACTACAAGCTGTACAGGTACTTCAGATACACAAATCTCAAGTTTTACTTTTGGAAGTAAATCCATAGTTAACTCGTTACCACGATAAACTTCTGTTTTTCCTTTTTGATTACCACAACCAAGTACTTGATAAACCGTCATCCCTGTAATACCAATTTCATTTAAAGCGTCTTTTAATTCATCAAATTTACTTTGTCTGGTAATAATATCTACTCTTGTTATTTTGGCCATAATAAGCCTCCTTTATACTATATGATTAAATGGTATTAAATGACATCTTTTAAATTTGGTTTTATTTCGAAATCTGCGTAAGAACTTACTAAACCATGTTCGTGAAGGTCAAGACCATCGATCTCTTCTTCAGCAGATACTCTAAGACCAATAGTCTTTTTAATCACAAGGAAGAGGATGGACATTGTAGCAACTGTCCAAGCAGCTACAGCTAAAACGCCTATAAGCTGAACACCAAATAGAGTAAAGCCACCGCCATAGAAAAGACCGCCGTCTGTAGCAAACAAACCAACAAGAAGTGTTCCAGTAGCACCGCAGATACCATGTACACCAATAGCACCAACTGGATCATCTACTTTAAGTATTTTATCCACAAAGAGCACCGTTAAGTGTCATAGAAACATCGGGTTTTTTGTATTTTATCCAAGTAACACACATTGCAACAGTAGCAGCAGCAGCAGCAGAGAGATTTGTTGTCATAAAGATATGAGAGTTCAAACCAGTAGCTGAAGCAGATAATGAAGAACCTGGATTAAATCCAAACCAACCTAACCAAAGAATAAATACCCCAAGTGCTCCAAGTGTTATACTGTGACCAGGAATAGCATGTACTTTACCATTTTTACCATATTTACCAATTCTGGGTCCAAGGATTGTAGCACCTACCAGTGCAGACCAACCACCAACAGAGTGAACGATTGTTGAACCAGCAAAATCGTGGAATCCAAGACTTGCTAACCAGCCACCGCCCCAAGTCCAGTGACCAACTATAGGATAAATCACTGCAGAGATACAAAAACTATATACTAGGTAAGCTGAAAACTTAGTTCTTTCTGCCATTGCACCAGATACGATTGTAGCTGCTGTTGCACAGAAAACAGTTTGCCAAATAATAAATGTATTAAGATCCAGTGGCATCCATTCTACTAAACTTGCAAATTCTCCTTTAGAGAAGAGAGATGGTGTTCCGATAAAACCACCGATGCTGTCCCCAAACATCAGCGAAAAACCAAGAATATAAAATATAATAGAACCTACTGCAAAGTCCATTAAGTTCTTCATAATGATGTTACCTGCATTTTTTGCTCTTGTAAAACCGGTCTCCACCATAGCAAAACCAGCTTGCATAAAGAATACTAAACATGTACCTAATAATACCCAAAGCGTGTCGAGTGATACTGAAATAGCTTGATCCATAATAATTGCCTCCTTATTTGTAAAATATTTAATGAACTGGGCCCTCAGCTCCTTAAATGATAAAAGGTCTATAAATAGGTTATTATGGTATTATAATAATCAAATTAGGGTTCATTTGTCAACAATTTTTTAAAAATTTTTTAATAAGTATAATAAAAATGCGATAAAGCATCAAATATAGATTAAATATGAAATTACCTAAATATATGTTTTATAAGTGTTTACAGCAGGTGTATAATAGAAGAAGAGAGTAGGATACATGAAGGAGGAAAATCATGGGCTTTACTTATTGGATGCCAACAAAAATAATGATAGATCAAGAGGTCGTCAAAAAACATAGTTATGAATTCACAGGATATGGCAATAAGGCGCTTATTGTAACGGGCAAAAGTTCAGCTAAAAAATCAGGAGCACTTGAGGATGTCATACAAGCGTTAGAGTTCAATGGGATCGGCTATGTCATTTTTGACAGAATAGAGGAGAATCCAGCTACCCAGACTATCGAAAAAGCAGCTCAATTTGGAAGAAGTGCCGGAGCTGAGTTTATAGTTGGCATAGGAGGCGGATCGCCATTAGATGCCGCCAAAGCCATAGGGGTTATGATCAAAAATCCTCATCTGACAGAAAAGACGCTGTTTACAGATGAAAAACTTATGAGTATTCCAATACTTTCAGTACCTACAACTTCGGGAACAGGCAGTGAAACAACACCCTATGCGATTTTAACAGACCATAGTGCACAGACAAAAAGAAAAATGACGCATTTAGTGGAGGGGTACTTGAATACAAACAGCAATATGATGAGTGAAATGCTGGTCTGCCAAGGTCTGGCTTTGTGGGGAGAGTGTACTGAAAAGCTTTTGGATAGAGATTTTGACTTTGCGACAAGAGAAAAGCTTATGTTAGCCTCTACGCTGGCCGGTATGGTCATTGCCAATACGGGGACATCTTTGCCTCATGGGATGGGATACGCTTTAACCTATTCTAAGGGGGTGCCTCATGGATTAGCAAATGCCTGCCTTTTTACAGCCTATCTGAACCAGTTTCACAACAAAGAAAAGATAGAAAAGATATATCATTTATTAGGCTTTGACACACAGAGGAAGTTCGATAAATTTTTATCAGATAGCATACATTTAGACATAGTTGTTAATGAGGAAGAATTGCAGATATGGAGCCATCTCATGTGCAGTAATCAAGCAAAACTTAAAAATCATCCAGAGATTGTAACCTATGAGGATATCTATGAGATTTATCAGCAGAGTCTAAAAAATTATAAAGTTTAAATCGAAACAAAATCATTAACAGAAATGAGGGTAGAGGGATGCAAAAGGCAGAGGCTGCTAAGATTATTATTCCATTATCAAAGTGTATGCCTGGCATGATTTTATTACAACCCATAGTAGATATAGATACAGGAAATACTATTATTGGCAAAGACCAAGTCTTGACAGAGGATATACTTAAACGCATTAAACGGTTTAAACATACTGAAATATGGGTAGGGGTTCCACGAGAAGAGACCTTATGGCAGGTGGAAAAAGAAGTGATGGAGACTTATGAAAAATATGTCAGTGTGCTTAAAGATATTATTGGTAATAAAAGAATAGATGAACCTATTGAGATCAATGAAATAGAAGAACTTGCCACATGTATAACAGAGGAGTGTACCTACAATTTTAATTTG
>JAQSYC010000240.1 GCA_029256345.1 Clostridia bacterium
GCTCCAAGAGGAACACATAAGCTGTGAAGAGGGTGTTCTTCTTGAGGAGGCGTTATATCTTAAAAATATAGACAGCCTGCAGAGTTTGAGTTCTTTTAAAAAAGGACTGTGGACCGTGCAGGATGAAAGTGCAATGCTGGTTGCACATGTAGTCAATCCAAAGGCTGGAGATAAAGTTTTGGATATGTGCAGCGCCCCAGGTGGTAAATCGATTCACATGGCAGAACTTATGCGGGATCGAGGGGAGATTGTAAGTCTTGATATCCATGAACATAAATTAGAACTTATTCGTCAAAACACTGAAAGGATGGGGAGCCATATCATTCAACCTGTGCTTTGGGATGGCACAGTGTTGCAGCCAGATTTTGTGCAGGCGTTTGACAAGGTGCTTTTGGATGCACCTTGTTCAGGACTTGGCATTATCAAACGTAAGCCGGATATACGTTATAATAAAAAACCTGAGGACCTAAAGGAGATTGCAAAGCTGCAAAAAAAACTGGCAGAACAGGCGGCTAAATATGTAAAAGAAGGTGGGGTTCTGGTGTACAGTACCTGCACGCTTTCTAGACAAGAAAATCAGGACATGGTAGACTATATAACAAGCCATTTAGGTTTAGAATTATCTGATATAGTAGATACTATACCTTATAAACTGAAATCTTATATAAAGAACAAAGGTATGCTTGAAGTATTACCTTTTGTAGCAGATACGGATGGATTTTTTATAGCATGTTTTACAAAGAAGAGGGCATAAGATATGAATGATATACAGAGTAAAGATTTAATAGAATTGGAGAATCTGATAACCGCCTACGGAGAAAGTAAATTCAGAGCCAAGCAACTTTTTGAGTGGCTGCATCAAAAGATGATATGGGATTATAGTGAGATGACCAATCTTTCTCAAGGGTTAAGAGAAAAACTAAACAAAGATTACCCACTTAATCCTGTGAAGATTCTTAAAAAGTATATTTCTGAGGTAGATGGGACGATAAAATACTTGTTTGAAATGCAAGATTCACATATAATAGAAAGTGTTTTAATGAGATACAAGCATGGCAATTCAGTATGTATTTCTTCACAAGTGGGCTGTAGGATGGGTTGCAGATTTTGTGCTTCTACGTTAGAAGGTCTTATCAGAACGCTCACGCCGGGAGAGATGCTGGCACAGGTTTATCTTATTCAACAGGATATTAAAGAAAGAGTTTCAAACATTGTTATTATGGGAAGCGGAGAGCCACTAGAAAATCTGGATCTCACGATGCGGTTCGTACACCTTATTAACAGCCCCTTAGGGCAAAATATAGGACAAAGGCATATTACCTTATCTACCTGCGGTTTGGTGCCGCAAATTTACGAATTAGCTGACCAGATGTCACAAGTTACGTTGGCGATATCTCTCCATGCACCTACAGATGAAAAAAGAAAAAGTATTATGCCCATAGCTAATAAATACACTATTACTGAAATTTTACAGGCGTGCCAGTATTATATTCAGAAAACAGGCAGAAGAATTACTTTTGAGTATGCACTTATGAGTGGACAAAATGATACTTCAGAGGATGCAAGGTGCTTAGGAGAACGCTTAAGAGGCATGTTATGCCATGTCAATCTCATTCCAGTTAATAAGGTTGAGGAAAGAGCGTATCAGGGTAGCGATGCACCCCGTATAGAAAAATTTATGGACATATTAAACGCACAGGGTATACAAACAACCCTTCGTAGAAAACTGGGAGCAGATATTGATGCAGCATGCGGACAACTACGAAATAGGTATATAAAAGAGCGAGGTGAATAGCGTGATAGCTATTGGCAAAGTAGATATAGGCAAAAAAAGAAAGAAAAATGAAGATGCTTTATTTGTATCAGATGATGCGGTCGGGATATTACCTAATCTCTATATCGTTGCAGATGGCATGGGCGGGCATAAGGCTGGAGGTACAGCTAGCAAGTTAGCTATAGAAGCTTTCTGTGAGTATATAGCAGGTCATGATGCCCTCTACATTAAAACACGAGAAGATATCATGAGGCTTCTCAAGATGGGTATTTTACACGCCAATCATATGATTCATGAAAAGGCATCTGGCGATGAAGCCTATGGCGGCATGGGCACTACCTTTACGGCGGCCACTGTTATTGAAGACATACTGTATTTGGCTCATGTAGGAGATACGAGACTCTATCTTGTAAATCGGGAGACCATTTTTCAGGCCACAACAGACCACTCTTTGGTTCAAGAGATGCTAGATAAGGGGTATATCTCAGAAAACGAAATCAATCAGCACCCGCAGCGCCACATTATTACTAGAGCTGTTGGTACATATGAAAAAGTAAAGATAGATACTTTGATGTATGATATCAGTACAGTGGAATATATCGTGCTATGTTCAGATGGCCTGACCTCGATGGTTGCAGACGCTTTAATACACAAAATTGTATATGACTACGAAGAGAACATAGAACAGATAGTAGATTGTCTGATTCAGGAAGCCAATGAACAGGGCGGACTAGATAATATAGCAGTTGTAATTGCAAAGAAATACGAGGTGAATAAATGATGATAACACCAGGAACCATATTAGGGGATCGCTATGAAATTATTGAAAAAATAGGTGCAGGCGGGATGTCAATAGTCTATAAAGCAAAATGCCATAGACTGCAGCGGTTTGTAGCTATAAAAGTATTGCGGGAAGAATTTGTAAAAGATGAGGATTTTGTAGCTAAATTCAGAAAAGAAGCTTTAGCTGCTGCCAGTCTTTCACACCCTAACATCGTAGGCATTTATGATGTAGGCAGTGATCATGACCTTCATTATATCGTTATGGAATATATAGAAGGGAAGACACTCAAGGAACTTATTGCGGAGGAAGGACCTTTTGAATCAAAAATGGTTTTAGACTTTGGGATGCAGATTGTATCCGCCCTCAGACATGCCCATAGGAAAAAAATTGTTCATAGGGATATTAAACCTCAAAATATACTCGTGACCCATGACAACGTACTCAAAGTGACTGATTTTGGTATTGCCAAAGCAGTGGATTCCTCCACGGTAGTTGCTACAGGAAACGCCATTGGTTCAGTACATTATTTTTCACCGGAACAAGCCAAAGGCAAATATGTTAATGAAACAAGTGATCTCTATTCATGTGGTATTGTACTGTTTGAGCTGGCAACTAAAAAACTGCCTTTTGAAGCAGATTCGCATATTTCCATAGCACTTAAGCATATCAACGAAGAGATGCCTAAACCTTCCGAGTTTAATCCTGCCATTATGGCTAATTTAGAACAGCTTATCTTAAAAGCATCACAAAAAAGTCAGTCTGCCCGCTATCAAAATGCAGACGAAATGCTGAAGGATATGAAGGGGGTAGCGGTAGACCCTCACTATATCGTAAGGAATGATGAAGTTTTTGATCAAACGATACTCATGACAAATACGGAGACAGAATATATACGCAGTAAAGGAAATGGCATTAATGCAGAAAGAATACCAGAGCCAGAAGAGAATCTTACAAGCTTAAATTAACAGTGGTAGGAGAAGAAGCTTCTAATGAAGCAGCAGTAGGAACTATTTTTAGGCAAACACCTTCAGAAAATGATATTGTAAAGAAAAACACAGTCATTGAGGTGACCCTTGTTAAAGAAGCTCTTTTAGTAGAGGAAACCTTAACGGTACCAGACGTTATTGGACTCGAAAGAAGTAAGGCTGAAGAACTGCTGGAAGAAAGAGGTTTCATGCTGCATGTAGCAGAACCTGCTTATGACGATTTAGTAGAGGTGGGCAAGGTTATAAGCCAAGTTCCAGGACCGGAAGAAAC
>JAQSYC010000241.1 GCA_029256345.1 Clostridia bacterium
ACTTAAACATGCTCTTATATCCTTTTGTATTTTATTTGCAGTCATTTATTTCATATATGGTGAGTTTGTCGTAAGGGACGGTTACCATACGCCTTCTCATCCCCAAATTGACATAACATCTATTCTCAATAAAACTGTTTTAGATGAAACGGATTATAAAACCCTCTATGAACAGACCGGTATTGCTAAACCTATTGTGGAACAACTTAAAGAGTTACCTGATTTTGAAGAAAGAATGCTACGTTTTCAAAAAGATTATCTTACAGCTGTCCGTTTTGACTCAGAAAACCTGTCTATTGTTACGCTGCTTGATTCTATTACCGATGAATCTGGTAAGGCCATAGCAGGATTTGAACTGGCTCCCTATCACAATGGCTATATCTTTTTAACCAAATCAACCCGTACCATGAACTGGCGCCATGGCCACGCTGGAGTGGTCATTGATGAGAAAAGAGGCAAGCTGCTAGAAGCCTTAAATCCCGGAACCATCAGCATGGAGCAGGATGCCCTCAAATGGCGATATTTCCCAACCTTTAAAATGATGCGCCTGAAAGATACAGACCAAACTGTTCTTGATGAGATCGCTAGCTATGCCAGTTCTTCCTTAAGGGATTTGCCTTATAATATCCTGGCTGATAAAAATCAAGGGCTTACCCCCTCTTCAACTCACTGTTCCCTGTTGGTATGGCAAACTTTTAATGCGTTTGGTTTTGATCTTGATGAGCCGGATACACTTTTTGTCTCTCCTCAGAATATCGCCGCAAGTCCACTGTTAGAAACACTTCAAATATTTGGATTTAATCCAGATAAGGATTGGTAATATGAAACGAAAAAAATTATTTTTATTCTTACTCCTCATTTGTATAGGGTTTTTAGGGTACTTTTTATCTCAGCCTACTTTATCTTATGAGCTTTTATTAAGTAATGTCCCTGATGCCGCCGACTTTAATATGACTCTTTTTTACAGTGACGTCGCCCTGTCTTCACCTGAAGGATACGTTGTATCCGAAAAAGGGGTTTCTCCCCTTAAAACTACCTTTAAAAGCTTTACAGAAGGCTTTCTGCCCAGCCCGCAGCACAAGCGGGTCTTATCAGCTATCAATGGATTCAGAAAAGATCTACAGGAGCCGCCTCTAACCTATTTTCATGACTATTATGAGGATACCTCCTCTATCATCGTTTCTTTTACAGGAGGCTTAGAGTCTATTTATATCCTTGATAAACAAGATTTTAAGGTCAAAAAACTTGTTTTCCTTCCTGAGGATAATCTAGGCAACATGTACGTTTCTCATATCCAGCTTATTGGGGATACCTTCGTTTTATTAGGGGGTAAAGTCAATGCTTATGAAGCTTTTATTTATCAGATTGATGCCCTTTCTCTGAGGGTAAAAAAAGTAGTTCAGATTCCCACTCATCCCAGTGCGATTTCTCATCCTCACTATACCATCGATTCTATGGGGAACGCTGTCTTTATAAATGATGATAAGCTTCTCGTCGTGCCTTTCCCTTCAGATGAGCTCTTTTATATGCCACTGCCTTTTAAAGCGCAATATGTTTTTAGTAGTAACTCTTGGATGATTGCTTTGTCTTTTACCAAAGACAAGCTGCTTTACGCCTTATTTGATCAAAGGCTGAAGCTTGTACAGGAGGGCAGCTTACCTCTGCCTAATGAAAACGTCCTATTAGTCAACGGTTTTTTACAAGGAAACAATCTGCAGCTTATACTCTATGACCCAGCCCATAGAGTCTATAAAAATTATGTGACCCTTTATGAGCTTAAAACAGAAAAACTGCTTTATTGCCTGGCTCTTCATGCTTATAAAGACAAAGCACTTTTAGACGGCTCACCTATGACAGCATTTGATAGTCTGAAAAATTGATGCTATAATCAATTCAAATGCATTAATGCGACGTATGGTTTTTAAGTACACCTTAGAAAGAGGGATATCATGGCATCTTCAACACATGTTTTATGCTTTGTAAACAACAAGGGCGGAAGCGGCAAATCCACAACCTGTGCAAATGTAGGTTATTCTTTATCTTCACTGGGATATAAAGTGCTGCTCATTGACGGAGATATGCAGCTCAATCTTTCACTGGCTTATTTTGATGAAGACTTTGTGCTTGAAACAGCTAAAAGTGATAAAAATCTTTATACTGCTATTAAGTCTCAAAAAGACTTGTCAGATTATATCTTTCCCACGAGATATCCTGGTATCGATATGATTCTCTCCTCCACTTTGATGAGTTCGATTGAGTATGATCTTTTTACGAAGTGGCAAAGGGAATATATCCTTAAAAATGGCCTCAAAAATATTTTAACTGAAAATAAATACGACTATATTTTGATTGATTCCCCTCCTACCTTAGGGGGATGGGTAATGAATATCCTTTGTGCCTCTCATTACATGATTACCCCTGTGGAAGCAAGTCCTTGGGGCTTATTTGGTCTCGCCAACCTATTTGATTTTTTAAATGAGATCAAGTATGTCACACCGGATTTACAAATGCTCGGTGTATGCATTACAAAAGCTGATTCCCGTAAAAGCTATCTCAAACAGACTCTTTCAGCTCTTGAAGAACTGAGGCATACCCATGTATTTGAAACCTACATAAAAGTAGATAGTGCCATCGAATGGTCTCAAGAAAATGGACGACCTGTTATGGATTACAAAAAATCCAGCCGCAGTGCCAAAGAATATTTATGTCTTACCAAGGAGGTGGTAGAACGTGTCACTCAGTAAAAAAAGTATTCATCGCATCAATAAGGCAGTAGAAACCCAAGACTTTGAAAAAGATTCAAGCGTTCCCTTACCTCCTCCAACACTTTCTGACACGGAAAAGACACCTAAAAACCCTCTTCAAAAGTCCCGTATGATTCAAAATTTACCCGATTATCTGCTCTAGCTCTTCAAAAAACACCTTCTTAGGCCCATCAAGGCTCTAAGAAGGTGTTTTTAAAGGATTCCAATGGATAAAACTACTTAACGAATAAAATTAGTAAATACTTTACGTTCTTTCTCTGGCTCTTCAACTTTGCCTTTTCCAGCTTCAGCAAGCTTCATCAGCCATGCCATGTTTTTCCCCAGCACTCTCATGATCTGTACACCCTCTTCATCCTGCAGGGCATCTCCTGGTCTGGTTCCATGAATAACATTCCAATAATTTGAGGTAGGCATCAGCATTTCAGAATAATTGATATAGTTGTTAAGCTGTTCAAAGGTTGGCACACCGCCTGACCTTCTCACTGCAACAACTGCTGCCCCTACTTTATGCCGTAACATACTGTTATTAACCCCTGCCACATAAAATGCACGGTCTAAGAAGGATTTCATCGTCCCAGCTATTGCCGAGTAATGTACCGGAGAACCTAAAATAATACCGTCAGCTTCTTTCATCTTTTGAAGCCAGCCGTTAACCTCATCTCCAATACTACATTTCTCATCTTTATTTTTTACACATTGTCCACAGGCAATACATCCTCTGATGACCTTATTGC
>JAQSYC010000242.1 GCA_029256345.1 Clostridia bacterium
TTGATAAATAAAGTCCCAGCCCACCCAATTTAGTTTTTTATCTTTGAGTTCCCCTTGACTATCAAAATCCTTTGGACTTGGCAAGTAACAGCTAGAACAAATTTCTCTTACTTGTTTACTTTTAAAAAAATTAATAACTACATCTAATTCTGTTTTCCTTTTCTTTTTCACCATCATAGTGATGGGGCTTACTATTGCCCCTTCCTCCGGCCACACAATCTTAACTCTTGGATTTCCCATTAACATTTTAGCATAAAAATAAGGCATAATACTCACTGTAGGGACATCTGTTTTTCCTTTTCCAATAGCTTTAACCATCTGTGCCGGATGCCATCCGCATTTTACTGACTGCGCCAAAGCTTCAATTCCCACAATACCATGGGCTTTATAGACCGCCAGTAGTGTCGTTTCACAGTATTTACCATCTTTACCCCTGATAGCCACTTGATTTTCATAGCTTTTATCTAATACATCCTTCCAAGACTTTGGCGGCTCCCTATCCCCTAGCTGATCTAGATCCACCGCCATCACCAAAAGATTCATAGCAAAAATATGATAGGTGCCTTTAGGGTCTCTTAGACCATGGCTATCCTTTAAGTCTTTACATTCTTTTTCAATATCTTCAAAAAGATCTTTCCCTACATAGGCATCTATAAAACGCTTATAGTAAAATTTGTTCAATCCCGAACTAATCATCACTTCTGACAATTCATCTAATGACGCAACCTCTTCTTTTGAATCAAAAAACAAATCATGGTGGTTGGCATTCCCCTCTAGTGCATAGGTAAAGTCAGTCTCTTCTCCCACATAACTCATAAAAGCATTTTCTAGTGGCACCTTAAGCGGGCACGGCAAAAGTGCCAAAAAGTCTTTTTGCATGTTCTTCATCTTCTCTTGCATCCTAACACCCCTTTTTCTTATTCGATACTAAATGTCTTTTTGATATCACTATTAAGGCTTTCTCCCTGTCTCAGCTTGTTCCTTAACACCATCATCTTATCATCTATCAGCTGAATAAATACTAAATTGTTTTTTTCTTCCTCAGTAGTTTCTATCACTTTAAGAATACCGCCATTTTTAATGATGATTCTTTTATGTCCCATCAACGCCAAAATAGGATCATGGGTTGACATCAAAACAATTTTTTCTTCATTTACCAATAAATCTAATGCTTTTTTTCGATCTACCCCTGCATTTTCAATTTCATCGATCAGTACAATCGGCGAGGCGCTGATAAGTGCTGTATCCGCTATCATAAGTGCCCTTGACTGCCCTCCGCTCAGGGCTGTTACTGGTGTATTTTTACCAAAAGACTCTCCTGATAATTCATTGGCTTTTTGAAATACTCTTTCTGCCACTTGATTAATGCCTTCAATCATACGGCTTTTCGCATGGGTTTTAATAAACTCTTCTACTGTTAAATCCATAATAAAATTCATATTTTGTGAAATCTGAGCCACTAATTTAGATGCAATAGAAAAACGCATATCACTTCCCGGTATTTCCCCATTGATACGAATCTGTCTTTTAGTAGGCGTATCTTTTTGAGCCATACACTCAATATCTGCAAGCAACCTGCTTTTTCCAGAACCAGTTGGCCCCACGATACTAACGATATCTCCTGGCCTAATAGACAAATGAACCTTCTCATCTTCTCCATTTTTATCCACCCCTCCGATGATTGAGAGCGACTGAATCTTGTGGAGATTTTCATATATTTCTTCTTCCTGCTGATTCTCATCATCTGGTTGCTTTTTTATATTCTCTTTTTTGGTTTCTACATCAAGATGCATTTTTTTAACATTACCCATTTGGTAATCAGCACCAATCTTGGTTTCTCCTAAGCAATACGAACAAATAGCCGCTGGCATACTAAATCTTAATCTGTTTTCGTGAACACCCTCTTCACTTGATAGGTTCTCTAATAGTTTTGCTGTCTGAAAAGCTCCCTGCCCTGTATTCCCATTCATAAAAATGATTTTTGCCTTTGGATTAGACTGTCTTACTTTAAAAGCAAAAACTTCTCTTTCTGCCTGAGATACAATATCTCCCTTTGTAATGATAACCACATCTGCAAGTTTTAGCATCGGCCCTATCTTATGGGGGGTATAAATTCCTGAAAGGCAATCTATGACACACACTGCAATGATATTTTTAATATGGGGTGAACATCTGTTACACAGTCCGGCACTTTCGGTAAATAAATACTCAAACCCGCTTTCCCTGCCCCATTCATAACAAGCCTCTATATTGGTTACAAAAAAATGATCTGGACAAAGATTCCCCGAAATCCCCACTTTTACAGGGATATCCTTCTTTTCATAAAGTGCTTTATCATGGGTGCTTAAGCAGTCAAATTTCACAACACCCAATGTTGTGTGCTGTCCTTTAAGCTCTTCAATCACTCTTAGCAGCACCGATGTTTTCCCTGATGACGGTGGCCCTGATACTGTAACAAGCTTCATCATTTTCCCCTCTTTTCAGCGCTTCATTACCTTTAGTATAACATAAAGTCCACTGCCTTAGTATTATGAAAATAAAAAGCTTACACAAGGCCTTTGTAAGGCCAAATATGTAAGCGTCTTATTGTTTAAATACTCTTTAGATCACCGTTTCTCCAATCCCCTCTAGGTCATATCCCCCAAGTCCTTCTAACTCCAGTCTAAATTCTTCCGAGCGAATAACCTCTATAATGGCTTGATAAGCAGGATTTCTAAGGTTTTCAGTTTTGATAACAAGGTCATATTTTTCTTTTTGCAGCGGAACAAAATCGATACGCTTAACCGTCATGCCGTATTTCTCAATACCTAAGGCAAAATCAGCACTTCCCCTTGATACTGCACTAGCCATGGCAAGATGTGATGAGCACTCTCTGTCGTACCCCTTCAAATTACTGCTTAATAGTTTCATCTTTTTCAAACGTTCATCCAAGAGTATGCGAGTGCCACTTCCCTTTTCTCTGTTAATGATACTGATATCTCTCCTTTTTAAATCTTCCCATGAAGTAATGTTTTTAGGATTGCCATTAACCACATAATAACCCATCATACGATCCGCTATATGAATAACGGTCACCGGTATACCCGGCAGCATTTTTTCAATATAAGGCAAGTTGTACTCACCGGTTTTCCCATCCCACAAATGCGTTGTTGCTACCTGTACCATATCTTGATAAAGCATATAAAGCCCATTATAACTTCCTACATAGGACCTTAAAGTTTTAGTGCCCTGGGGATGCCTTTGCAAATAGTTGGATAAAATATCTAAGGTGTGATCTTGCCCACAAATGACTATCTCGTTAGGCTTTTGGGGTTTCTCCCAAACAATCGGAGCTGCTGATTTGCTTTGATGCACCTCTATGGCCTCTTCCTCACCGAGACTTTCAGATATTGTTCTCTTTTTGGTTTTGTTTTTATAAGCGTCTACTTGACTCATTTCAACTCTCATCTTATTGCCAATTTTATAAG
>JAQSYC010000243.1 GCA_029256345.1 Clostridia bacterium
TCTCTTCCGACTCAAAGAGAAGAGAGATGGGTAAGAGACAAAGAAACCATGGAAAAATATGCTGCAGAAAAAGGTATTGAACTAAAAGTACAAGTGACAGATACTGACGTTGCGCAGCAAGCTGCCCAAGTGGAAAATCTTATTTCACAAGGTATTGATATTCTTATTCTTGCACCAGTTGACGGAGCGGCATCAGCAGCCAGTGTTCAGCAGGCCCATGATGCAGGCATTAAGGTACTGTCATATGACCGTATGATTACCGATTGTGATGTGGATTTATATTTATCCTTTGATAACGTTAAAGTTGGAGAACTCCAAGGAGAATTTATCACAACCAAGGTTCCAAAAGGAAATTATATCGTTATGTCAGGAGCTCCAACGGATAATAATGCTAAATTATTCAAAGAAGGAGCTATGAAATTTATACAGCCTCTTGTAGATAAAGGGGATATTAAGATTATTGCCGACCAAGCAGTAGACAACTGGGAAGCAACTAATGCACTCAAAATAGTAGAAAACGCACTGACAGCTAATGCCAACCAAGTAGATGCCATTCTTGCACCAAATGATGGAACAGCTGGCGCAGCAATACAAGCCCTTGCAGCCCAAGGATTAGATTCAAAAGTTCCTGTAACAGGGCAAGATTCAGAGGTATCGGCAGCACAAAGAATTGTTGAAGGGACACAAGCTATGACAATCTTTAAAGATACAAGAGATGTTGGAAAAGCATCTATCGATGCAGCTATAGCATTAGTAAAAGGAGAAGCCGTAATCACTAATGGGACTGTAAACAATGGCAAGATAGACGTTCCTTCAGTGCTCCTTACCCCAATGGTTGTTAGCAAAGAAAATGTTGATAAGGTATTAATTGACAGCGGGTATATGAAAAAAGAAGATGTTTATAAATAAAATAGTATCTGATTAAGATCTAAATAAAGCATGAGAGGGAGAGTAAATCTCCCTTTAATGATAAAAATATAAAGATCGGAGTAAATATGATGAGCGACTATATCCTTGAGATGAAAAATATAACGAAAGAATTTCCGGGTGTTAAGGCTCTAGATAATGTGTCCTTTAAAGTGAAACGCTTATGAAAGTCCTATCGGGGGTATATCCACATCATACTTATACGGGTGAAGTTATCGTAAAAGGAAATGTGCAGCATTTTGAGAGGATTAAAGATAGTGAAAAAATTGGAATAGCTATCATCTATCAAGAGCTTACCCTTGTTAAGCAGTTTAATATTGCAGAAAATATTTTTCTAGGCAATGAAAAAGCTAAAACAGGTATTATTAACTGGAATAAAACCATAACAGATGCTAAAAAGATTTTGAAGGAAGTTAAGTTAGAAGATAGTGTGGAAACAAAAGTTTTAGAGCTTGGAATAGGTAAGCAGCAGTATTTATATTTCTCATAAACTTCATGAGGTGATAGAAATAGCAGATACTGTGACGATTTTAAGAGATGGCCAGACAGTAGCCACTCGGAACATGAAGGATAAAAATGAACGTTTTACAGAGCAAACGATGATCACCAATATGGTAGGAAGACAGCTGACTAATAGATTTCCGGTTATTGATACGAAGCCAGGGGAAACAGTACTTGAGGTAAAAGACTGGACGATTCATTCACCAGAGATTCCAGATAAAGTAGTTATAGATGGTATTAATCTTCAAGCTAGAAAAGGTGAAATTTTAGGAATAGCAGGGCTGATGGGAGCTGGAAGAACAGAGTTTGTCATGAGTCTTATAGGTGCATATGGCATCAAAAAAACAGGTGAAATCAAAATTGAAAGTAATAAGGTAGTGATTAATAATCCTAAAGATGCTATCAAAAATGGCATCAGTTATTTGTCGGAAGACAGAAAAGGGAAAGGACTAATACTATCTATGGATATAAAATACAACAATACCCTTGCTGCGCTGGAAAAAATTAGTAAGGGACAGGTCATTGATGAAAATAAAGAAATTAATGTGGTAACGGGATATGTTCAGGCATTAAAAACAAAGACACCGTCTATTGAGCAGAAGGTAGGTAACCTCAGCGGAGGTAATCAGCAAAAGGTGGCTATTGCCAAGTGGCTGATGACAGATCCTAAAATTTTGATATTAGATGAGCCCACAAGAGGTATTGATGTTGGTGCAAAGTATGAGATCTATACAATTATGAATGATTTGGCTAAAAAAGGCGTGTGTGTCATTATGATTTCATCGGAGTTACCAGAAATACTAGGGATGAGTGATAGGATTCTTGTTATGAATAAAGGGAAAATAACGGGCGAACTCAATAGGGATGAAGCAACGCAGGAAAAAGTAATGCATTATGCAACAGGAGGGATGTAATATGTCAGAACTTAAAACAGTTAACAAAGAAATGCAAAGTGTCAATACACAAAATGTTAATACACAAAGTGTAATGCATATATTAAAGCGTTCTATGAAAGCTAATATCAAGCAGTATACTATGTTCATCGCGCTCATTACCATAGGCCTTATTTTTTCATTGCTCACAGACGGCGTATTTTTAACGTCTAGAAATCTTTCAAATTTATTTCTTCAGACCGCCACTATTGCCATTCTTGCTTGTGGGATGGTACTTATTATTATAGCTGGGCATATTGATCTGTCCATTGGGTCTGTTGCAGGGTTTACGGGAGCCATTGCAGCTGTTCTGCAAGTAAAAGCAGGATGGGATACCATTCCTGTTATAATCGTGGCTTTAGGGGTAGGTGTCATGGTGGGACTTTGGCAAGGTTATTGGGTAGCTTATCAAAAGGTTCCGGCATTTATCGTATCTTTGGCAGGTATGATGATTTTTAGAGGAGGAGTTATCTATGTTACAAAAGGGCAGACCATAGCGCCGATGAGTGAAAGCTTTAAGGCGATTGGGCAAGGGTATATTCCCAATCTAATGGGCAGTGGCGGGGAGGGCCAAATAAACATTACGACATTACTTATAGGTGCTGCTATTATCATTGGGTATATTATTTTAGAAGCCAGAAAAAGAAAGGAAAGGGTCGTGAAATATCAGTTTGAAGTATTACCCCTATCGCTTGAAATTGCTAAATTGATCTTAGTGTCAGGCATGCTGGCAGTACTCTTTATCGTTATGGCTACGTACAGAGGAATTCCTTATTCGATATTGCTGCTGCTAGTACTGATTGCAGTATTCTCTTTTATAACCAATAAGACGATATTTGGCAGATATATTTATGCGATTGGAGGAAATATGGATGCGGCCAAACTATCAGGGATTAACATACAAAAAGTAACGCTGCTCATATTTGTTATCATGGGATTTTTGTCTGGGGTGGCAGGTATCGTTTTTACTGGCAGGTTAAATTCGGCTACGGCTTCAGCGGGCAACTTGTTTGAGTTAGATGCCATTGCAGCCTGTTATATTGGTGGTGCAAGCTCTATGGGAGGAGAAGGCACTGTAATAGGGGCGATGATAGGGGCACTTGTTATGGCAACTTTAAACAATGGCATGAGTCTTATGAACGTCGATATCACCTTTCAGTATATTATTAAAGGACTCATATTGCTATTGGCCGTAAGAGTAGATACACTGACAAGAAAAAAATCGGCTTAATAGTTTTTGAAAACTTAATCGCATATAAAATATCCAACTTGCAATTTAAGTTGGATTATTTTATTGTGAGATTTAATAGGCAATGATACAATGTTTACATATAAAAAATGAGTAATAAGAGGAGAAACGATATGAAAATATGTATATTGGATGCACTGACACTTGGAAAAGATATAAAAGTTGACCCTATTGAAGTGTGCGGAGAACTGATTGTCTATGAGCTTACCAGTCCAGAGCAGGTAGAAGAACGGATTAAAGACGTAGATGTGATCATTACCAATAAAGTTATTTTAAATGAAAGCAACTTAAAAAATGCCAAAAATCTAAAGCTTATAGCATTGACAGCTACAGGCTATAATAACATAGATATAGCGTATGCCCAAAAATCAAGTATAGGAGTAGCCAATATAGCGGGTTATTCCACCAAAAGTGTGGCACAACATGCGTTTGCTATGGCCTTTTATCTACTTGAACACCTGAGAGCTTATGATGAGTATGTAAAGAGTAAACGCTATGCAGACAGTCAAACCTTTGCGTTTATTGCATGGCCATTCCATGAACTGGCATCCAAAACCATCGGTATTATAGGGATGGGTGCCATCGGCAGAGAAGTGGCTAAAATTGCTGATGCTTTTGGAGCAAAGATTATTTATTATTCCACTTCAGGTCAAAATAATAGTTGTGACTATCAAAGAGTAGATTTAAAAACTCTGTTGGCAGAAAGCGATATTATCTCTATCCATGCACCTTTTAATGACAAGACCAAAGGGTTGATAGGATATAATGAGATGCGGCAAATGAAAAAAGAGGCGATACTGCTAAATTTAGGAAGAGGTGGTATCGTGAGTGAAGAAGATCTTGCAAAAGCACTTAATGAAAACCTTATAGCAGCAGCGGGACTTGATGTACTCGAAAAAGAACCTATAGACAAAAATAATCCTCTGTTTACAGTGGCGGATCAATCAAAGCTGCTGATCACCCCTCATATTGCATGGGCCAGTGTGGAAGCCAGAACAAGACTGATAGAAGAAATTGTAAAGAATATACAGGCTTGTTTTAAAAACGAATCTAGAAATCGAATCGTATAAAAGATAAAGGGCAGCCGCCCAAAGTCTTACGACTGTTGAACGGCCACCCTTATCTTAATGCCTCAATTATTTTGAACCTTTGTAGCTTTCAAATACTTTTTGGACAATTGTTTCTTTGGCAACTTCATATTTCATAGATTCAAAAGCTTGTTTGTTTGACATAATTTTGTCCCCCTCTAGGTTGGTTTATTTTAAGGAAGTATAAAATATTTAATTCTTAGGAGGGATTAAGTATTTTATACCTTCCATGGTATTAATATGTGCAGATTGAATTTTATTATTCTGGTAATTTTCACCTAATATATAAAAAATATAATGCCTTAAATGTAAATTAATCAATTTTCAATAAAATTAAGTATGGAAATTTTTATTAAAGTATGTTACACTACTTAAGGATACTTAATATTACATTTATGATTCACATATTGTGAGGGATTATATAATGAGTGTTGTATAGTTTGTCACAATATGTGAATATTTTTTTTCAAAGAAATATTAAATATACTAAAACAATATATGTTGGAGGCTTTATCATGGAAAAAGGTACAGTAAAATGGTTTAACGCAGAAAAAGGATTTGGATTTATTGAATATGCAGGCGGAGATGATGTATTCGTACATTTTTCAGCTATCACAGGAGATGGATACAAAGCTCTTGAAGAAGGACAAAAAGTTAGCTTTGAAATCACTCAAGGAAACCGTGGCGCTCAAGCTGCAAATGTAACTAAATTATAAGATTCGTCTTATAAAAAAACTGCCTCAGCAATCAACAGATTCTGAGGCAGTTTTTTTGTTATGTCACAACTTGAATTAAGCTTTGTTAACTGAGCCAAACAACTCCATTTTTTCTTTAACTGTGGCTTTGATAGCTTCAAAACCAGGAGCTAATAGTTTGCGTGGATCAAATCCTTTGCCTTGTAAGTCTTTGCCAGATTCAATATATTTACGAGTACCTTCTGCAAAAGATAATTGACATTCAGTATTAACATTGATTTTTGCAACACCTAAAGAGATAGCTTCTTGGATCATATTTTCAGGAATACCTGTTCCACCGTGTAAAACTAAAGGTACATCTCCAGTAGCATCTTTGATAGCAGCTAAGGCAGTAAAGTCAAGACCTTTCCAGTTTTCAGGGTATTTTCCATGGATGTTACCGATACCAGCAGCAAGCATTGTAACGCCTAAGTCTGCTATGAGTTTGCACTCTGCAGCATCAGCTATTTCACCAGCACCTACAACCCCATCTTCTTCGCCGCCGATTGAGCCAACTTCTGCTTCTAAAGAAAGGCCTTTAGCTTCAGTGATTTTGATAAGCTCTGTTGTTTTTTGGATATTTTCTTCAATTGAATAATGAGAACCATCAAACATAACAGAAGAAAATCCGGCTTCAATAACTTTTAAAGAACCTTCGTAGCTACCGTGATCTAAGTGTAGTGCAACAGGAACAGTAATTTTTAAGTCTTCGAGCATACCGTTTACCATGCCAACGACTGTTTTATAGCCACCCATATATTTTCCGGCACCTTCAGATACGCCTAAGATTACAGGGGATTTATTTTCCTCAGCAGTTAATAAAACAGCTTTTGTCCATTCTAAGTTATTGATGTTAAATTGGCCAACGGCATATTTTCCCTCTTTAGCCTTGTCTAACATTTCTTTAGCAGAAACTAACATAATGTACCCTCCATTTTATATAGGTTTATTGAGAAACTAGATATCGTCTCTATTATTTCTCTTCTCATGGGTTATTATAACTTTAAATGGAAAAAAAAGAAACAGCTAATTCATAAATTTAATAGATAAATGTTTAGCAGGCCAGAAGAAACTGGACAGGGAAATGGCTTAGTATTAAAATAGAATAAGCACTATACAAGGAGAATAAGAACCAGTGGAACAGACATATGAAAAAATAATAGGACCTGAATATATCAAAAATTTTACATGTATAGGAGGAATCTGTGAGGATACCTGCTGTGCGGGATGGGCGATTTTTATAGATGAAGAGACTTATAAAAAATATAGAAAAGTGAAAGATAAAACAATTAAAGCCAGATTAGATAAAGAAATCGTATCCAAGCGTTCTCAAACAGCCTATGGTTATGCGGCCAAAATCAAGCTGAAAAATGGCAACTGTGCATTTTTGTCCAAACAAGGCTTATGTGATATTTACAGTACGCTGGGAGAAAAGTATTTAAGTGATACCTGCACGCTTTACCCAAGAACCATCAATAAGATTAACAATACTTTGGAATGTGCCTTAATAGGGTCTTGTCCTGAGGCAGCAAGACTTATTTTGTTAAATGAAAAGCCTATAAAATTTGTGGAATTGAAATCAAAGGAAAAAATAAAATCACTCAATCT
>JAQSYC010000014.1 GCA_029256345.1 Clostridia bacterium
ATAGTTTGTACACTTTTTATCTATTCCATAACGCATAAAAAGAAGGTTTCAATCAATTATTGAAACCTTCTACAGTAATTATGCTTCTTGTGCAACTGGATATACAGAAACTTGTTTCTTATCTCTGCCTTTACGTTCAAATTTAACTTTTCCATCTGATAATGCGAACAGTGTATCATCTCCACCGCGTCCTACATTTTCACCAGGATGAATTTTGGTTCCTCTTTGACGATATAAAATATTACCAGCCTTTACAAATTGTCCATCTGCTCTTTTAGCACCTAAACGTTTTGATTCAGAGTCACGACCATTTTTAGTAGATCCTACTCCTTTTTTATGAGCAAAAAACTGAAGGTCTAAACGTAACATATCACTCACCTCCTAATAGTTTGAATTTGTATATAGTTTTCTCCGTACGTTTCTTTAATTGTGTTTAATCCTAATATCATTGCATCTAATAATATCTGAGAGCCATCTGAACAACTTCCCAACTTGCGTTTTGGAAACTCACAATCTAATAAGCCTTGTGCATTGTCTAATTGTTTGATAGATGTTTCTTCATTTGATAATTCGGTGATTGCATTCACTGTATTAAATGTCAATATACTTACAGCAGCACATATAATATCGGATCCATGACTAGAATAGCCTGAATGTCCCTCTATTTTAAAGCGCCATAATAAATCATTTTGATAATATAAACTTGCAGAAATCATAACACTTAAGCTTCAATAGCTGTAATGGTTATTTGAGTAAATGGTTGACGATGACCACGTTTTTTGTGGTAAGTCTTTTTAGCTTTGTATTTGTAAATGATAAGTTTCTTGCCTTTGCCATCACCTACAACATCAGCTTTGACTGCTGCACCATTTACAAATGGCGTTCCAACAGTTAAAGAATCCTCTTGACCTACTACTAAAACATTATCAAATACAATTGATTCACCAGCTGCTGCATTTAATTTCTCAACACAAATGCTGTCTCCAACTTGTACTTTATATTGTTTGCCACCTGTTTCAATAATTGCGTACATGTGTACACCTCCTCGATCCGAAAACTCGCCGAATATGGTACTGCAGAGCAGTTTTTAGAACCTCTTCGTGCGGCTTAAAACACTTAAATATCTTATCATAGTCTGTAAAGCCTGTCAATGTTTATCCTTCATAATATTGGCATACGAACTTGTTTTTTAATTCTTTTGCTAGCTTTGTAAGTTTAATTTTTATGCCATACTTATTTTCCCAAGCTTCTTTTAGTTTATAATGTGTAATAAATTCCTGAATTTCTTCGGTGCACTCCAAATTAACTGTCTTATTAATCGTTTTATAGGCCACGTATTTGATTTTTATTTCAATTAAATACCCATAATATTCAAGATGGTAATCTCCTGCAAAATATTCGGAGTGTTTATAGGGCGCAAAAATTTTTGTAGGAATACTTGTGTATTTTTTACTTCTTGCCATTTGCATCAATCCTAGTTCCGTGAGGGGGAAAATAATAGTTCTTTTATCCTGTAATTGATTGAGCAGTTGTTTGGCATAACTATAGATTTCTTCTTTATCTTCTTTATGAGGCATCTCAATGAGATCTAAAATAATAATTCCTGCTAGGTTGCGCCTCAGCACTTGTAAAAGCGCTTCTTTGATTGCTAATCTATTAAGTTCTATAACTGCCTTGCGATGATTATGTGTCATGACTGCTTTTGCACTATTTACATCGATTACTGTAAGTGCTTCCGCATAATCAATAATAATATTACCGCCATTTTTTAGCCAAATCTTTCTGCCAGTGAGCATACCTATTTCTTTAGCTATATCATAGATTTGATAAAGTTCTTCCCTCTGCTCAAAATATTTAATGTCAACCGGATAATCTTCTTGACCATACGCCCCAAAGATTGCTCTAAGCCCCTCTGTGATTTCTAAATCATCACAAATGATTTGAACCTCTTCGTGGATCTTTACATTTTCTATTACAATTTGAATAGGTATAGGGAATTCTTCATATAAAACAGAACCTCTTGAAAGATTATCCTTTATTTGCATCATTTTATTTGCTTTATTCATAAGATGCAACGCATCTTCTTTAATATCCTCTATACTTATATGCTCTGCATGGGTCCTTACAATAAAACCATACTGGTTGCCTGAAATCTCATTTAATAACTGCTTAAAATGATTTCTCTGTGATTTATTTGTGATTTTCTTTGAAACGCTTACCCCTGTTTCAAAAGGCATACATACAAGATGTTTACCTTTCAAACTTATTTTAGCAGTTAGTTTGTGACCTTTTTCTCCTTCATTTTGTTTAAGGATTTGTACAGGCAGTCTAGTCCCTTGACATATTTTACCTTGATAATGAGAAGGAATTTGCGATAAATGAAGTAAGCCTTTTTTATCTCCTTCATAATCTACAAAAACAGCACTTAAATTTTTGACAACTTTATCAATCTGACCGATAATCACTTTATTTTGATTGCTAGGCTTCAAATTTGATTCCATATATGTGGCAATAAGTTCATCCTCTAAGACCACTGCTATCCGCGTAAAAAGGACGGTTTTTTCAATAAGTATTAACTTTTTCATACTATTCTCCTGTAACATTCAAGCGGAACATAGCTTGCTTGATCATACACATATAATTCTTTACGGGTTATATTAACCCATTTATCCGTGCCATCCTCCTCATTCAAAATAGCCTTTAAAAAAAGCTGAGGGCTCAGATTTTGGCTACTTCCCGCCTGAGCTTTAAGGTTTATCACTATATCGTCACTATTTTCTTCTAGGGTACACGCTAATATCATGGGTTTGATATCCACCACTTGTATGCCTTTTTTACCTTTTTTATGAACGACTAATGATTCTTCCTCGAGTTTATCTGTCATTGCCGCTGAACTGGTGTGGATAAATGTCGCTTTAGGAAGGTGTATTTCATAGCTCGCAGCACTTACTAAGCTCATTAAAGAACCTGTATCTTCTGCTATACAAAATGCATCTATCATTTCAATACCCTCTACAAGCACTTTATTCAGTTGCTCCTTTATTGTTTCAGGCCTCACATCTATTGTGGTTACTATATCCATGTACTCTCCTGTACTGCTTACGCCCACTGACAATGGCATCGCAAAATACACCAATGAATGGGGATTAAATCCCTGTGAATACGCAATAGGGATCTGCGCTACCTTAATGGCCCTTTGAAATAATCTCATAATATCTAAATGACCAACAAATTTAACTTGTCCTTGCTTTACAAATTTCAATCTAATTTTCATTACATACTCCTTTTTCAAGTCTGCTTATACCACAAGCAGAACATTTTTCTCTGCAGTTAGGGGTTGTAACGATATCTTTGGCCTTTTCATTTTCTTTCATCAGGAACTTTTTAGTTACACCAATATCAATATGATCCCATGGTAAAATTTCGTCATAACCTCTTGCTCTAGTAGCATAAAAATCAAAATCTATCCCAGCTTCTTCTGCTGCTTGTTCCCACTTTTCATATCTAAAATGTTCACCCCAACTGTCAAATGTACAACCATTTTTAAATGCTCTATAGATAAGTGCACTCACTCGCCTATCTCCCCTTGCAATAACTGCTTCTAAAATACTAGTCTTCGCATCATGATGGTTATATTTAATTTGTTTTCTTTTAATAGAATTCTTTAACAAATTATGTTTTTCCATAAAACTCGCTACAGAATCCTGTGGTTCCCACTGAAAAGGAGTGAAAGGTTTTGGAACAAAACAAGAGGTGCTAACAACGAGCTGCAGCCCGCCTTGCCTTTTTTCTTTATCAATTTGGTAATACACCAAAGCAATCTTTTCCGCTAATGCTGCAATCCCTTTGACATCTTCTTCTGTCTCATTTGGCAGTCCTAACATGAAATATAGTTTTACTCTATTCCATCCGCCCTCAAAAGCCAAACGACAACCATTTAATATTTCTTCTTCTGTTATATTTTTATTAATAACATCTCTCAATTTTTGCGTACCAGCCTCTGGTGCAAAGGTCAAACTGCTCTTTCGGACTTCTTGGACCTTTTTCATAAGATCTACTGAAAAAGCATCTACCCTAAGAGAAGGCAAAGATATATTAACAAATTCCTCTTGACATAAGCTCATGAGTTCTTCTGAAAAACATTGCAAATCCTCATAATCACTGGTACTCAAAGACGCAAGTGAAATTTCTTCATAACCTGTAGAACGAAGTAATTTTTTTGCATGCTGTAGCAACACTTCTTTACTTTTCTGCCTTACCGGTCTATAGATCATCCCTGCCTGGCAAAACCTGCAGCCTCTTATACAACCTCTGAACATTTCTAACGTTACTCTGTCATGAATAGCTTGTATCCAAGGCACAATCTGCACTTCTGGATAAAAAACTTGATCAATATCTTTAACGATTACTTTTTTTATCTTATCCTTCGCCTTGGGGTGTAAGGTTTGTTTTTCTTTGATGGTGCCATCTTCATGATAGGTTTCTGCATAAAAACACGGAATATAAAGACCTTCAACATCCAAAAGCTGCTCTAGAAACTCTCTTTTTGTCTTACCGCTTGCTTTCCACTCTTTATACTTGTCAAATAATACATCATACGTCACTTCCCCTTCACCTATATAAAATATATCTATAAAGGGTGCTAGAGGCTCGGGATTGCAAGCACAAGGCCCTCCAGCTATAATAAGTGGATCTTCTTCGCTCCGTTCTTCACTATAAAGTGGAATATCTGCCAGCTCTAACATATTTAAAATATTCGTATAACTCATCTCATACTGCAAAGTAAAGCCTACAAAATCAAAATTTTTAAGTATTGTGTGCGTCTCCAGCGAAAAGAGCGGCATATGATTAAGTTTCATGAGTTTTTCCATATCTGCCCAAGGAGCAAATACTCTTTCACAATAAACATCTTCTCTTCTGTTAAAGAAGTGATATAATATCTGCATACCTAAGTGGCTCATCCCTACTTCATAAACATCAGGAAAGCAAAATGCAAAGCGCATCATGTCTTGTGTAATACCTTTCTTGCAGCTATTAAGTTCTCCACCTATATATCTTGCTGGTTTGTCAACTTGACTTAATATTGAATCTGATAAATTTATTTTTGTCATCTTATCCTCCGTAATTTAAATCCACTGTACATTTTAATCGATATAGTGACTAACTTTATCTTTCACCTCATCTACCAATGAATAAATTTCTTGTAATTGAATGCTTTTACTAAGCTGTACACTAATAAGCTGCTTGAGTTCGCTATTATTGTTTCTATGAAGTGCAATTAAAATACCTATTAGAATAACCGTACACAAAATAAGCTGCTGTAAAAACTTTTCAAATACATTGTTTTCAGGTTCACTTTGTTTTTCTTCCCACGGTCTCTTTCTTCTGACTTCGCCCATCATCAACCACCTCTAAACTCATCATTATATTGTATATATATGGGACAAGTCGATAACTTATGCGAACTTACACAGTAAAATAAAAAAAGACTTAAAAAAGTCTTTTATCTCATAACTTCACGCCAACTCAAATCTCCTCGTTCCAGTGCTTTAACTAATAGTTCAGCAGTTGCTAGATTTGTAGCGATAGGTATATTATGAATATCACATAGTCTTTCAAGACTTCCAAGATCAGGTTCATGGGGTTTTTGTGATACTGGATCTCTAAGAAAGATAACCATATCTACCTGATTATGAGCAATTTGAGCCCCTAGTTGCTGCGCTCCTCCTAAATGTCCTGCTAAATATTTGTAAATATTTAAGTTGGTCGCTTCTTCAACCAACCTTCCAGTTGTTCCTGTAGCATATAAAGTATGTTTGGTTAAAATATGTCTATATGCTATCGTAAAATTCTCCATAAGTTTCTTTTTTGCATCATGGGCAATTAGTGCTACATTCATTTATAAAACCTCCTCTAGAACATTGTTTCTTCTTTACTCATTGCAACATTTAAAACTAATCCCATCCCTATCATATTGGCCCACAAAGAACTGCCACCAGCGCTGATAAATGGAATAGGAATACCTGTGTTAGGCAATAAATCTGTAACTACACCTATATTTACAAAGGATTGGACGGCAATCATTCCAATATATCCCACCACTATAAATCTCCCAAAATTGTCTAAGGCTCCGTGAGCAATCCACAATCCTTTAGCTATCAAAAGAAGTATCAGTCCAATAACAACTGTTGCCCCTATAAATCCAAATTCTTCTCCTATGACCGCAATAATAAAATCGTTATGAGATTCTGGTAAATAATTTAACTGACTGATTGACCCTTCATAGAGTCCTTTTCCTTCTAACCCCCCTGAGCCAATAGCGTGAATGGCTTGATTGGTTTGATATCTCTCTGCTAAATTATCACCACCGTTGATTTTATTAACAATCCTTTCTCTTTGATAACCTGCAATTAATTTTTGATTTGGATCCTTAACAATATATACAAAAGCAATTGTAACAACTAGTATACCTATTAGAGCTGTTGTTATAATATATTTTATATTCAACTTTGTCACAAATAATTGTATCACTAAAACAATGATAAGTACAATACTAGTTGATAAATTTGGTTGTCTATTAATCAAAATAAATGGAATAAATTCAAAAATACCTATAATGGCTATAGGCCATAGTTCGTTAATCTTTTTATCATATTTATCAATAAGTTTGGCCGCACATAAAATCATAGATATTTTGGCAAACTCTGAAGGCTGTATTTGTATGGGACCAATCATAATCCACCTAGCGGCTCCATTAACACTTTTACCTGCTATCAGTACAGCTATTAGTACAATAACCGTTAAAGCATAAATAATGAGATACCACTCACCCAACAGATGATAATCTACTGTCATGGCTATAGCCATGAGAACCAGTCCTACAGCAAAGTAAATAATCTGTTTACTTGCTGAATCATCTCCTCCCGAATAAGCCGTAGCACTGCTTATGGCCAAAACGCCTATCCCCGTTAAACTAGTCATAATGAGTATTAATATGATATCGACTTGTTTTAGATAGTTTTTAATCAACATTTAAAGTCTATTAGTCCTTTCTTTCCCTCTTAAATAAACAACTACTTATCTAGTGGTTTATTTTTTTCAGATTTTTAATAGGTATATTAGCAGATAATACCGGTGATTTTTTTCCGCCTTCTTCGTACTGTAAATTAGAAATTTCAATATTAAAATCATCTGTATCGATATCTACATATTTGGATATGACAGCGACAATATCTGCTCTCATCATTTCTAATAATTCAGTTGAACAATTGATCCTGTCGTGAATAAGTACTAGTTTTAACCTATCTTTTGCCACAGAACTTGATTTGTTTTTTCTACTAAATAAACTATTAAAATCCAGCATCCCTATCACCCTCTTTTATAATTTAATGACCAAAACCAAATACCTTTTTTAGTCTGCCTACAAAATTGCTATCCGCTTGTAAATCTAAAAATGGTATTTCTTTTCCTTCAACTCTTTCTGCTATATTTCTAAATGCCTTACCTGCTAAAGAATTGGCTTCTGCAGCAGCTGGCTCCCCTTTATTGGTTGAAACTACAATGTTTTCATCATCTGGAACAACACCAATTAAATCAATTGCCAAAATTTCCACAACATCTTCCATGGCCATCATGTCTCCTCGTTTCACCATATTCATCCTCACTCTGTTGATAATGAGCTGTGTATTGGAAATACCATGAGATTCTAATAATCCGATAATTCTATCAGCATCTCTGACTGCTGAAACCTCTGGCGTTGTCACAACTAGTGCTCTATCTGCTCCAGCTATTGCATTTTTAAAACCTTGTTCTATCCCGGCAGGGCAATCTAAAATCACATAGTCAAACTCTTCCTTCAAAGAATCCGTCAGTTTTTTCATCTGTTCTGGACTTACTGCACTTTTATCTCTGGTCTGAGCTGCTGGTAATAAAAATAACCCATCAAAACGCTTATCCTTAATAAGTGCCTGTCTCAGTCTGCATCTACCTTCTACTACATCCACTAAATCATAAACAATTCTATTCTCAAGTCCCATAACAACATCCAGATTACGAAGCCCTATATCAGCATCTACTAAAACAACCTGCCTGCCTGACAAAGCTAAAGCAGTTCCTACATTTGCAGAAGTTGTGGTTTTCCCAACTCCGCCTTTGCCTGAGGTAATTACAATTACTTGACTCATATTCAAACCCCCAATATTCCTTAGTATTTTATTCTTATTTTAACATATGATTTAATGTTTTAAAATCAATTTGATCAACATATATTTGTTCATCATGTAAATAGGCAATTTGTGGACAATTTGTAGTAGTCCCACAAATAAACTCACCATTTGGTGATTGTGCTATACTATTCTTTATCCCTATCTGAATGGGATGCATCGTATAGGCGACGATAAACGGTTTATCATTTTTCAGATTGAGGCCTGCATGCGCTTTTCCTTTAAGGGCTCCTAGTACAATGACATTACCCCCGGCGGTAACCAGTCCTCCTGGATTAACATCCCCTAATACAATGACATTGCCTTGGTAATCTACATGATGCCCAGACCTCACAATACCATAGTGAAAATGACTTAAGGAGGCATATTGACTATCTAGCTGTTCTTTAACCCAAGCTAAGTGATTATCTTCCTGTTCACTGCTTTCAGTTTCAAATGCATGGACAAAGGAAATATTAATTACATTTTGATTGGCAAGTAACATAAGCAGTCTATCTTGTTGCTGTCGGTTTAAGGATCTTCCTTTAAAGCGCATAGTTACTTTAGATCCTTTAAAAAAAGCTTTAGATTGTTCTAGTTTTTGTTTAAAGTTATCCATGATTTCTTCAAAATCAGCATTCTCATCTAATAAAACCATTATCCCCTCTGCTGTTCCTTTAAAGACAACAAGATTTTCTTCTCCCATATGCTCTTCCCCTCTATTCTATAAATCTATTATCTAAAGTATTTTTCTCCTGCTGTCTATCTAGTTTATAATAACTCATCAGCATATCTTTGCCTATTAAGGTGCCATACTTGCCCAATCCATCAGAATTATAAATAGCAACTACAATGGCTATCTCAGGTTTGTCGTATGGAGCAAACCCCACAAACCAGCTGTGCTCATGGCTACCTTCCTCTGCGGTTCCTGTTTTGCCCGCTACATCAAAAGGCAAATCATCAAATATAGACCGGGCTGTCCCCTCATTTCCTTTAGTAACTGCTAACATTCCTTTATGGATCTGATCCATCGTTGTTTGTGAAATATCTAGCTGTTTGACATTTTTAATTTCAGTTTTCAAGTATTCTTTAGAAGTCTTGTTATCAAAAACGCCATTTACAATCTTAAGATCAAAAGTTTGTTTGCCATTGGCAAGGCCTGCAATATACCGAGACATCTGTAAAGGTGAAAAGGCGTTGTTGCCTTGTCCGATAGCCGTACGTACTGTGAGCCCATCTGTCCATTCTAATTCAGCACCACTTAATAAATTATTTGCAATAGCACTAATAATATTGGCTCTTATTTTTAATAAAATATAGTCCTTATAATATTCTTTATTCGTTCCAAGCTCATTTAGTCTTTTAGTGAGCTCTTTTGCAGCCTCACTGTCACTGTTGGTTCTGACCTCGTTTCTATAAGCTACCGTATACGCATGATCATACGCATCAATAATGCTGTTAGGATCTACTGTATCGATGATCTCTTTAAGTTGTCTGTCGAGCTTTTTCCCAAGAATGGTGTCTAACTCATGAATAATATTATTTCTCGTTTTTAATTTAAGCGACCGTTTTGTTAAATCATTCATCGTGTCGGCAACAATTGTTTGAACAGATGTGCTTGTATTAAGCTGTAAATATTCACTTATTTCAGTATAAAACTGTCCAAGAAGCTTATCATAAGTACCCGCTAATGCATCCTGAAGCACTGGTTCCAGATTGCGCTTAAGCTCGTATTGCGTAAGATAATCAATTTGACTATTCAAATCATTGCTTCCTGAATCAATTACTGGATAAATACCTTTACTTAAAGTATCTTTAACATCATTAATCCTACTGCTGATCACATCACTGTCCATAACCTTTAAAGAATTTAAACCTTCCGTCACCCTTCTTTCCACTAAGTTTCTGGGTGTTGAAACATTGGGCTGGGTCTCTGAAAGTTCGATGCCGGTTGCTCTATCTAATCCAAACATCTGTACATATTTGGTAAGCGTATCAATATTAGCATAGGGATTTGCTGAGCCTTTTGTAAGTCTATACGCTACTTCATAAAAAAAGTAATTACAAGAAACCTCAAGTGCTCTTTCTAAATTAGTATTCCCATGACCGCCTCCTGATCTACTGAGAACCCAACACCTTGGAAAAGGCTCTCCTGCCTTTGTAAAAGTTCCGGTGTCAAATATTGTTGTTGAAGGTGTAATCACACCTTCTTCAAGTCCAGCTGTACCTGTAATCATTTTGAAAATTGAACCCGGTGCTTTCGTTGTCATAATGGCTCTGTTCCATAACATACTACGTTTATCTATACCATCAAAAAGCATGGACCAATACGCATTAAAGTTCATAATCATTTCATTGCTGTCGAATGACGGATACCCCACCATGCTAAGGACTTCTCCAGTGTTAACATCTACTGCAACTGCTGCTGCACTAAAAGGATCTACGGCCATTTGTTTAGGTTTGAGCGTTCCGCCTTCTAACTGAGAGATAAGTATCTGCTCGGTATTGCCGTATTTATTGTTTTTAATAGACGTAATAGTGTTTTCATCCAGTTTAATAGTACCTTGTTCATGCATTGCCAGTAGTATCTGCTTTTCAGTAACTACACTTGATTTTTCATCCAGCCATTGTATAAGGAGTTCTTTAAGTGTTAAATCTTTTCTTATCAGCGGGTCTATTTCATTGTATGCTTTAAGGAGTTTATCATATATTTCCCCCTGAGTGGAGGATTTATTAGCCATTTGCATCTTATCTATACTTAACTGATTACTTTCCAGCATCGAACGGACGACTTCTTCACCCTTTAGGGCTTTAATATACTGTGAGCCCCCCTTTAATCTTTCAACCAAAGCAGCGCTCAATCTTGTCTCTATACTGTTATAAGTATCCTTCTGAAAATCCAAATCAACCGTTAAAAAGATATTATTCCCTTGAATCTGGTCTTCACGGGTAATCGTGTGTACACGCCTTCCTACATTATCTACTTCTACTAATTCACTGCCCTTCTCTCCCCTAAGCTCTTGTTCCATCGACTGTTCAATACCAACTTGTCCAACTAAATCCGTTTTGTCATAGCCAAGATCTTTCATGGTTTCAAACTGAGCATCTGTAATACTCCGGGTGTATCCAAGAATATTACCAAACAATTCTCCTTCTGGATAATGTCTAATAGGCTCTACATCTACCATAACACCGGGGAATTTAGCATGATTTTCTTCAATTTCATTCACTGTTCTTTCGGAGATGTTAGTAGCAATATTAACCAGTTTATACTTGTAGTAAGCCAGTTTGTAAACTTCTATTCTAAGAGCAATAATCTTTCTTAGATCCTGATCGGGCAAGTCAGGATTAATCTCAAACTGCGTTTTTAAATAATTAACAAGTTCTTCGGCTGTATAAGTTGAAAGTTCTTGTCTATGTTCCTCTCCATTATATGGAATGGTATAAATAAAGCTTTTAATTTGATTACTGCCTGCTGTAAATTCAAAGGGTGCTTCTTTGGAGATAGGTACATTATCGATATAAGTATCTCCATTTTTTTCTATCACACCAATAACGTCTAATAGCGTCTTATTGAGTTCGTCTTTTTTCATTTTTACTTGTTGGTCAAATTTCAAAACATTAGTAGGCTTGTTAACAGCCAGCGGTCTCCCGTACCTATCAAAAATAAGTCCTCGGGCAGCTGGTACCTCAATGGTTCTTTGTACACTTGCTCTTAGGTCATTTTTATATTTATCATAATTTATGATTTGAAGTGTATAGAATTGAATCAATAACACCACAAACATCAAACAAAACATTACAAAAACAATAAAGAGTCTATCTTTAAAGACGAGAAGGAGCTTATTTAAACTTTTTTTCACTTACTTCCCTCCCTATTAAAATATATTTCTAGTCTTTTTCTCAGTATTTTCTATTTTTTCATTAATCAAATAAGTCAACTGGTAAATCACTAATGACAAAGTAATCGTATAAATAAGTTCTGGTATAATAATGGTTTTAAAAAAGAAAATAAAATTAACTTTACCTCTTAAAAAAAAGCCAAACATACATGCCACACTATAAAATAAACTACTAAATAATGTACAAACAAATGGGATAATAAAGTTTTCTCTATAAAAGTTTTTATTAAACTTCCCACAAACATAACCTATAAGTGTATATACAAAAACCGTGGAGCCTATTCCCATACCAAAAACGATATCATTTAGAAAACCTGCCGCTAATCCAATAAGGCTCCCTTCTTTACTGCCTCTTAAAAGAGCAAAAGATACAATAATCATAATCATGAAATTGGGAGAAATTTCACCAATTCTCAAATTTTGAAAAAGAGTCGCACTCATTGCATGTATGATAAGTAATAAAATGCCTATAATAGATATTCTCATATGACACCCTCTCCATTAATTAGTGTTACTCTTAATAACTAATATCTGTTCTAGATGTTTGAAATCTACAATAGGTCTAATATAGGCGTACTGTGTTAAACCGTTTTTACCTTGTACAATTTCTTCAACAGTGCCTATTGGTATCCCAGGCGGATAAATAGAACTTAAGTGAGAGGTTATGACTTGATCTCCTTTAACAATTTCTGATTCTATGTCAATCTCGAGCCTACATAAACCTCTGTTTACAAGTTCTATATCACCTCTTAAGATACCTGTGTCTCCCGTTCTGACTACTTTTGCACTGACTGAGCTTCTGTCATCGATGATAGAAAGTATTTTAGATGTAATGACTGTAGACTCTAGCACACGTCCAACTAATCCGCCATTTGCCAAAATAACACTGTTTTCGTAAATATCCTGTCCAGTACCTTTATCAATATTAAAGATTTTATACCAATTCCCTGATTCTTTACCAATAACATTTGCACCAACTCCTTGGTACTCCATATAGCGCTGTCTCATATCTAAAATATTTTTTAAGCTGTTATTTTCATTTTTGTATTCTGCTAATATAGTGTTTTCATAAACTAATTTTTCATTTTCTTGTTTAAGCAGTTCATTTTCTTCCAATAGCCTTTGTGTGTCTTTGAAATATAGTGTCATCTTACCTGTTTGACTACCCATAAAAAGAATTGACTTCTCTACTGGATATAAAATGAAATTGACCCCTGTGCTTATAACAGGTATATCGTACCTTTTCCCTACTATCATAACAATAAGAAAAACTACACCTGCTACAACACCTATTTTTTTAAATTCTTTATTTAATTTCAAGGTATTCTCTCCTTGCTTTATTTATCATCAGCAAAAAGTGCTGCCCACTTTTCTATATCTTCCAATGCATAGCCAGTACCTTTAGCGACACAATCCAGCGGATCTTCAGCTATTTTCACAGGCATACCTGTCTCCAGACTAATGAGTGTATCAAGCCCTGTAAGAAGTGCACCTCCGCCAGTAAGCATAATACCACTTTCAATAATATCCGCGGAAAGCTCCGGTGGTGTTTTCTCAAGGGTATATTTGATGGCGTCAATGATAGAATTAACTGGTTCTTTTATGGCTTCTGTCACTTCTGTGGAAGTAATGGTAAGAATCTTAGGAAGTCCTGTTACTAAATCTCTGCCACGGATCTCCATAGTCGCCTCTTCGCCGATTGGATAAGCCGCTCCAATATTAATTTTAATCTGCTCAGCAGTTCTTTCACCAATCATTAGATTATATTCTCGTTTGATGTACGAAACAATATACTCATCAAACTCATCACCTGCAATTCGCAAGGACTTACTCGCAACAATACCTCCTAATGAGATAACAGCCACGTCTGTAGTACCACCGCCTATGTCTACAACCATGTTTCCAGTAGGCTCTTCTACTCTCAAATGTGCCCCAATAGCTGCTGCCATCGGCTCTTCCATAATAAGTGCTTTTTTTGCTCCTGCTTTTTCAGTGGCTTCTTCAACAGCTCTCTTCTCAACAGAAGTCACACCTGATGGAACACATACAATGACTCTTGGTTTAGAAGAAAACAAAGATCTCTTATAAGCTTTACCAATAAAATATCTTAACATCGCTTCTGTCGTTGCAAAATCCGCTATAACACCATCCTTTAAAGGTCTTATGGCTACAATACTGCCAGGGGTTCTGCCAATCATTTTTTTGGCTTCATCACCAACAGCAAGCACTTCATTAGTTTTTTGCTTTATCGCTACAACAGAAGGTTCGTTAACAACGATGCCCTTCCCTTTTACAAATACCAGTGTGTTAGCTGTTCCAAGGTCTATACCCATATCTTTTCCAAACATATTCAAATCCTCCTAGTAAAATCTATACTCTATTATCAATTTTTTTAAAGTCAATACTTAAAAAATCTCATATCTATCATAATACAGTGTTTTTTTATCTTTTTCAACAGATTAATGGTAAATAAAAATGCAAAAGTTAAATTTTGTAAAATTACGTTTGTTTTAGCTAAATATAATTTTGTTCTTTGAGACTTGTATACGTCCCATCTCCAATAATGACATGGTCTAAAAAGGGGATGCCGACAAGTTCTCCCACTTGCTTAAGTCTTGCTGTAATCTGAATATCTTCCTTGCTTGGACTAGCATCTCCACTTGGATGGTTATGGACTGCAATGATGCTGTGAGCTGATTTCTGAATGGCCGCTTTATAAACTTCTCTTGGATGCACGATAGATGCCGTAAGACTGCCTTTAGAAATCATCTCGTAACTTTTCATCTTGCATTTTGTGTCCAATAGTACGATAAGAAAATTTTCTTCTTTTAAATGTCTCATATCCTCCATGAAATACTCTGATACATCTTTTGGCGAGGTTACTTTGAGAGAAGAGGTATATTTCTGACGGGACAGACGTTTGCAAAGCTCCAGTAATGTCAAAATCTGTATAGCCTTCACTTTTCCTATGCCTCTAATCCCTATAAGCTCTTCAAAGGAGAACTGGTATAAAGAAATCAGTGAAGGCACTCTTTCATAACGACAAAGAATAGTCTCCGCAAGTTCTTTAGCATTGCAGTCTTGTGTTCCACTTCTTAAAAGAATTGCGAGAAGTTCCACATCCGTAAGCGCATCTTGTCCATATTTTTCAAATTTTTCATAGGGCCTGCTATAGGACGGATCATCCTGTATACGCATCTGCCACCCCCCTTTCATACACTCAAATTATTGCCTTAATAAAGGTTATCCATACTTCTTTTCATCATAAAAGCAACAAAAAAACAAGTTTAACTTTCAACTTGTTTTTTGGCTTCTTAATCGTCATTCAATTGTGTAAGTTCCTTATACAGTCTGTGAACAGGCAGTCCTACTACATTGTAGTAATCACCTTCTATCCCTTCAATATAAAGTGCCCCTTTTCCCTGTATGCCGTATGCACCAGCTTTATCTAGTGGTTCCCCAGTATCGATATAGCTGTCTATTTCTTGGTGCGTCAGTTTTTTCATTGTTACAGATGTTTTTTCATAAAAGGTTTGTATACACTTCTCATCCTTGCAAACAAAAGCAACACCCGTATAAACCGTATGCTTTTTACCTGATAAGCTTTCTAGAATCACTTTAGCATGTTGTTTATCTCTGGGTTTACCGATTATTTGACTACCTAGAGCCACCACCGTGTCACACCCTATAACAAGTTTGCTTGTATACTCTCCTGCAACCGCCATAGCTTTTTTTAAAGCTAAAGCCTTAACATTCTCCTCCGGACTTTGTGCCGGGTCTATCTGTTCATCTACTTCCTTACTGACTACGATAAAAGGCATTTCTAAAAGATTCATCAAAGCCTTTCTTCTTGGGGAAGAAGAGGCCAATACAATAAAGTCCATAACATCTGTCCTCATTTTTAGATTTTTTTATAAATCAAAACACCAGCCACCATA
>JAQSYC010000244.1 GCA_029256345.1 Clostridia bacterium
GCCTAAATGTCTTATTAAACTATTCAAATGTAATGTTTCCATTCTTTTATATTGCAGAAGCTATTGCAATGGCTGATGAAGTGGCAGTATTGTCAAACAGACCCGCAACTATTAAAAGGACGCATGAAATTAAACTGAGTGTAGACGGAGAAAAGAGTCCGCTCAAGGCAAGAAGGGCCTCAGAATTCAAAGACTATTTTGATACATTATGGAAGGAGCTGGATGTAGATGGGAAATAAAGAAAAAAGTGAAGGCTATGCGCAGTTTCTTCAAGAAAAGAAGAGAAAAAAATATAGTATATTATTTTGGCAGATTTTTTTGACAACAGGGTTCATTGGGGGATGGGAGGTGCTAGCCAGATTGGGAATGATTAATACCTTTTTATTAAGCAGCCCTACGCAAATCTATCAGTTATTTATAACCTATGTTGCCGATGGCAGTTTATTTAAGCATGTGCTTATTTCTGTATGG
Organism: Clostridia bacterium; assembly: GCA_029256345.1. Taxonomy (GTDB): domain Bacteria; phylum Bacillota; class Clostridia; order Lachnospirales; family Cellulosilyticaceae; genus FMMP01. The sequence continues at coordinate 472 of JAQSYC010000244.1, forward strand.
GAAACAGTTTTGGGATTTTCCCTTGGAACCATTTTAGGTATTGGAATTGCCATCATATTGTGGTGGTCAGATACGATAGCTAAAGTGATGGACCCGATATTAGTTGTTCTTAATGCGTTGCCTAAAACAGCACTTGCGCCTATTCTTATTGTCTGGGCAGGGGCTGGGGTACAGGGCATTGTTGTTACGGCTATCACTATTTCTATTGTAACAACAATACTGTCGGCGTATAACTATTTTACTTATGTAGATGAAGAAAAGGTAAAAATGCTAAAGAGTTTTGGTGCTGATAAGCGGCAGATCTTAACAAAACTTATTTTGCCTTCTAACATTGCCAATATCATAAGTATTATCAAAATAAATATAGGTTTATCATGGGTTGGCGTTATTGTGGGAGAGTTTTTGGTATCCAGATATGGGATTGGTTATTTGATTGTTTATGGTGGGCAAGTATTTAGAATGGATTTAGTTATGATGGGCGTTGTAGTTCTTGCGGGATGTGCATGTATCATGTATGCCATTGTTAATGGCATCGAAAAGATCTATCGTGCAAAAAGAGTCACCAAATATTAACAAACTGAGTATGCTATAACATGACATGTAAAAAAATACCAATTAATTAATGAGGTGAAAAGTATGAGAGGCTTAAAAACCTTTAAAGTGATAATAATAATGCTTATGACGAGTCTACTAGCAGCAGGGTGCAGTCAAGACGCAGTTACACAGATAAAAGTAGCAGAAGTGACGCATTCTATCTTTTATGCACCGCAGTATGTAGCTCTTGAAAAAGGATTTTTTAATGAAGAAGGTCTTGAGGTAGAACTTATAGGGGCACAAGGCGCTGATAAAACAATGGCTGCATTACTATCCGGAGAAGTAGAGATAGGTTTTATGGGACCAGAAGCGTCTATCTATGTTTATAATCAGGGCAGCAAAGATTATGCTGTTAATTTTGCACAAGTCACAAAAAGAGATGGCACCTTTTTAGTATCTCGAAAAGCAGAACCAGATTTTAAGTTTGAAAACTTAAAGGGAAAAGAAGTGATTGGAGGCAGAAAGGGCGGAGTTCCGGAGATGACGCTTGAATACGTACTTAAGAATAAAGGGCTTACTATTGGAGAAGATACTGCCAGCGGAGCTGTTAATGTAAGAACAGACATACAGTTTGCAGCAATGGGCGGTGCTTTTACTGGAGGCGAGGGAGAGTATGTAACCCTCTTTGAACCGGTGGCAACGTCTATAGAAAAGGCTGGTCAGGGTTATATTGTTGCATCTATTGGTAAAGAATCAGGCGAGATTCCTTATACTGCGTATTCGGCACTTGATAGTTATATCAGCAAAAATCCAGAAGTGATTCAAAAATTTACAAATGCACTTTATAAAGGACAGCAATTTGTTAAAAATCATTCCGCAGAGGAAATTGCACCGATTATTGCACCACAGTTTAAGGAATTAAGCGAAGAAGATCTTATTACTGTCATCAATAGGTATAAAGACACAGACACCTGGTGTGAAGAGCCTATATTAAAAGAAGAGAGTCTCAATAGATTAATGGACGTTATGGAACTTGCGGGAGAACTTGACAAAAGACCAGAGTATAGTAAAATTGTTAATACGGAATTTGCCCAAAAAGCTGTTAAATAATAAAAAATAAGGCTGACTTTAACTTAATAAAGTCAGCCTTTTAAAGCAAGTAGTTTGTCGAGATAAATAGATTTTAACTGTTTGCTGGCTAAAGCCTGTTTAATCGGGGAAAGGCTTAGAATACAGGAAAGAATGGCAGCCATAGCTCTGTGGCTTGCAAAAGCTTTATTGTCACATATTAAATCAACCAGCGTTCCTTTTTCGATAGCCATCAGGACAATGCGGTGGGTCGTATTAGCTGGTGTTAAGATTTTCTGGGGCCGACGGTTTAAGGTGATAGTGTGATTAGGGCAATTGCGGGCGCAGATGCCACAGCCTAAACATACATTTTCATTGATTTCTAAAATAGACTGAAGAGAAGTATCCTGAGACTTTTCAATACAAGCAACAGGACAGACTCTTTGACATTTACCGCATTTGATACAAGTTTTATGGTTGATGGCAGGGATAAAAGCAGTTGTTTGAATAGGATTAAGCAACCCAAACTTTTTGGCGGTTATTAAACCTTCACAGCAGCAGCCGCAGCAGTTACACAGAAAGCTAACACCTTCCCTTACATTTTCACCACATTGGACAAGATTGTTTTCATAGGCTACATGAAGGAGTTCGAGACATTCAGAGGACTCTATCTCTCTGGCATAGCCATATTTAGCAAGGGAAGAGGCAGTGGCACCAAAAGTCATACAAAGCTCTAATGGTGCATCACAGGCTTGTCCCAGGTGGTGGGTTTTATGCCTGCAATAGCAGGTGCTCAGACCGATACTGGAGGCTGATTGAATAATGTGACTGGCTCTTTCAAAATCCAATACGTGGATTTCATTATCCGCACTAAGAACACCTTCTTGGACAAAGGTTCTGCCAAACTTTGTTTCGGTGGAAAAAAATAAATCTTTTATAAAATCTTCTTCAACATTAAGATACTGATGATACAATTCGCTAAGTAGTTTTTGATCAATGTCGTGCCTGGTACGCATCATAGAAAACTCGAAAAAGCCAACCATAGGGGGCGGCAGGAAATAGGTGGTCTTGCCCTTATTATCCATATCTAATAAAACACCTTTAGAACATAAATTTTCAAGACGTTTTAAGGCGCTCAATTCACTAGTATTCCAAATTTTTGAAGCAGTTTTTAAAGTAAAAGGCCTAACCGGAAGGGAGGAAGCTAGCTTGGCTTCTTCTTCAGTAAATAAAAGCTGTAAGATGTGATAGAGGGTTTGGGAGGGGGGAGCTCCTTGTGGGAATTTATTTAAACGTTCTTCTAAGCTTTTATAAGCTTCCTTGCCGACGATATGACTCATTAAAAAAACCTCCGAATAGTTAATATAAAAACAGTAGCACTTTTTT
>JAQSYC010000245.1 GCA_029256345.1 Clostridia bacterium
CTGGTGCAGACCATGAGTATAGGTAAAAACATCTCCCTTTCAAGTTTAAAGAACTATGTAAAAGGCATTTTTATTGATAAGAAAAAAGAAAATACAAAAATAGGTGAGCAAATCAAAGATATACATATTAAGGTTGTAGATAAAGAGCTGCCTATCCTTTCTCTTTCAGGAGGCAATCAACAAAAAGTGGTTATTGGCAAAGGCATATTGACAGATCCTAAAATTCTTCTTTTGGATGAGCCCAGCCGTGGCATTGATATAGGTGCAAAAACAGAGGTTTTTGATATTATCAATCAATACGCCCAAAGAGGGTTATCCATCATTGTTATTTCTTCAGAGCTCAAGGAGATTATAGCAATTGCTGACAGGATTATGATCTTATCAAATGGCATCAAGACAGCAGAGCTTATGAATGAAGAAGTTACAGAAGATAATCTGGTATTAGCTTCTTATAAAGGGCACAACAGCCCAAGAAACACTTAGTACAATTGAAAAGGAGAATGGATTATGAAGCATAGGATATCACCTCAAAAGGGAAATTCTAATCATTCGGTAGGCATGCTTTTATTAAAAGGCAGGACTTTTATCGTTTTGGTTTTACTGGTTATATTTTTTAGCATTACAGCCCCTACCTTTTTGACCACATCAAGCTTGCTCTTAATTGCTAAGCATGTTGCGTTATATGGGATTTTGGGCATTGGGATGACGTATGTTATTATTACGGGGGGTATTGATCTTTCGGTAGGTGCTATTGTTGGGCTTGGTGGTATGATTGCAGGGGGGCTCATCAATGAAGGATTATCGATGTTTGGGTATACACTTTATTTCAATATACCGCTGATTATACTCATAACAGTGATCTGCGGGGGATGTATTGGTGCCCTCAATGGTTTTTTAATCACGAGGTTTAAGGTGGCGCCGTTCATCGCAACACTTGGTATTATGTATGTGGCGAGAGGGGCTGCAATGCTTCGCTCTGGAGGTAAAACTTTTGCTAATATCACAGGCAAGGAAGCACTTGGCAATACCGGTTTTGAGCTTTTGGGCAGAAATATTTTAGGTATTCCGGTTGGGGCCGTGATTTTATTTGTAATTGCTGTGATTGCAGGTATTATTTTAAAGCAGACACCGATTGGATGGCATATTTTTTCTATAGGGGGTAATGAAAAGGCTGCAAGATTATCAGGAGTTAAAGTCAACAAGGTAAAGATTTTAGTCTATATCTTCTCAGGTATGTGTGCAGCCATAGTAGGGCTTATTGCAGCTTCTCAATTGGTTGCAGCACATCCAGCAACTGGTGAATCATGGGAAATGAATGCCATTGCTGCGGCAGTGCTTGGAGGTACTTCCATGGCAGGGGGAATCGGAACAATAGGTGGTACCATCATAGGCGCTTTTGTTATCGGTGTGATTAACGATGGCATGGTTATGTGCGGTGTATCGGAATTCTGGCAGATGGTTATCAAAGGGTTGGTTATTATTTTTGCGGTCATCATCGATCAGTTCCAGCGTAATCTTCAGGCAAAGATGGCACTGCAGCAACGCAATGAAAACAAATAGGTGTTTATAACAAAATAAAATAAATAAAAGAGCTGATGAAAGTTAATCTTTATAACTTCCATCAGCTTTTTGTTGTAAGGGTTTAGTGAGAGAAGAGATGCTTCAAAGCGATGAAAGGATGGTATAGGAGCATCCAAGGTCCGCTAAAGCGCATCACTTTTTTAATTTCTTCTCGGTATTTTGTTGAATAGCAGTGGGTAGGACATTGATTACAAAAAGTCTTGTTTTCTCCGTATCTGCAGTGAGAAAGTCTTGTAAAAGCATAATCTTGGAGCGCTTTACAAGATGGGCAGAGGGGCTGTACATGATGTTTTTTTGAGCAATAGAGTTTTATCATGCAGCTAATGACATGTTTTTCCTGATCTATGCGGTTCACTTAACACAGCCTCCCACTCTTCAAATGATAAACTTTATCTGCAATACTTAGAGTAGAGAGTCTATGACTGACAAGGATAATAGTTTTGTCTTGACTATGTTTTTTTAATGACTGGAGGATAATACTTTCGTTTAGACTATCAAGGTTACTGGTGGGCTCATCAAGCAGAATGATTTTGCTTGGATGAAGAAAAGCTCTTGCAAGGCCAAGTCTTTGGCGCTCACCACCGGATAAAGTATGGCCCAATTCTCCAACAGGCGTTTGGAAAGCGTTGGGCAACTGCATAATGAAATCATAAATACTTGCCTTTTTACAAGCAGAGATGATTTCATCAATCGTTGCGTTGCGTTTGGCGACCCGTAGATTTTCTTCAATGGTATCATTAAATAGATAGGTGTCTTGGGTCACATAAGAAATAGTATTTCTTAGACTGGAAGTGTTAATAGATTGAATATCTTTATCAGCAAACAGGATATGTCCTGACAGGGGATCATAAAACCGCATCAATAGCTTCAAAAGCGTTGATTTACCACTGCCGCTTTTTCCAGAGATACCAATGATTTGGTTTGTATTAAGTTGCAGATTCAGCTGATTTAGAATAAGCTCATTGCCGTAAGTAAAATCAAGTTCACTAACTGTAATCCGTGTATCTGCAATAACATGCCCCTGAGTCATTTCATCAATGGCGGCCTTTTCTTCTAAGAGATCCAAAACCCGTTCCCCACTGGCGAAGGTCTGAAGCAGGTTATTAGATAGGCTGCTCAGGGCAACGACAGGTCCATAGGAACTCATAAGGCAGATAAGAGAGATTAAAAAGCCAGAGAAAGATAGGCTTTTATGAGATACCAAGAAGATACCAGAAAAAAGCATTAAGGAAGAAAACCCTAAAATAGCAGCGTCTGTAATGGCGCGATTACGACCTTCATGAATTTTTAATTTTAAGATGCTGTCATTTGCCAGTGAACTTTTTTTGAGAATAACAGATTTGCGGTGCTCGCCTTCATTAAAAAGAATAATTTCTCTCATACCCCTAAGAGATTGTAGAAAGTAAGAATTGATATCCCCCACCTGTTCCCGATAAATTCTTCCGTAATTTCTGGAGGAATTGGAGGTGAAATAGGGGATAAATCCACCGATAGTACCATAGGCAACCAGTGTAATCAGTGCTAAATATAAAGAAAAATGCCCTATAATCAGCAGCATCGTACAGGAGGTAATCACTGCAATCATAACAGGTGCTATAGTATGGGCGTAAAACACCTCGAGTAGTTCAATATCGGATGTAATGAGAGATATAAGTTTTCCGCTCTCCTTACCATCAAGCTTAGCGGGAGCAAGCCTGCGAAGCGCCTTAAAAACCTTGTCACGAATAAAAGCAAGTAGCTTAAAGGCAATGTAATGCCCAGAAGATTGTTCAAGATAACGGAGGATACCGCGAAGTAAGGCCAAAACACCGATAACGATAAATAGTGAGGAAAGATTTAATACAGATGAAAAATCAAGGATTT
>JAQSYC010000246.1 GCA_029256345.1 Clostridia bacterium
TTCAAACATATTTTGAAATTTACGAAGCAAAACTAATAGAGTATACTAGCATTAGAAAACAATCGATGACGGGTAGGATGTATCATATAGAATAGGGAGATAACGAGATGAAAATAGTATTTATCAATATACCATGGATGAAATATTATGTAGGTGAAGGGGATGAAGAAAAGACGGTACCTTTATGCGGCTATAATTTTCAAAATGTCAACGGCTATTACTATGGGTATGGCGAGGGGCTAGAGCAGATTGCCATAGAAAATATAGAAGGAGGAAAACCGGAGGACGCTGTTGCAGAAGATGTTCTTGTGGTATGGACTGCCAAAAATAGAGAAAGCGAAAACAAGATCATAGGCTGGTATAAAAAGGCTAGAGTCTATAAAGAACTAAAAAGCTTTTTGACACTAGATAGTGACAGAATAGACTTTAACTATACTATTACAGCAAAAGCTGAAAACTGTACACTGCTTCCAACAGAACTTAGGGCGTTTGATATAAAAGAGACAGTGGAAAGTGTATGCTTTGAGAAAGATGAAAAGCTTATAAAGGATGTTGCTATGTATATACACAACTATGGGGGGGAGAAGTTTAACTTTCTTTTAGAAAAGAAGGACTTGACGGCAGAATCTATTTTGAATTTTGCGGAATACGAGATGTATTTTGCAAAAGCAGATGAGTTTTTAGCAAAGGACTTATACGGTAAAGCCTTACGCTGTTTTAACAAAGCTATCAGTATAGCACCTGATTTAACGCTGGGGTATGAATGTAAGGGCAGCATTTTACTGAGTCTCAAGATGTATGATGAGGCGCTTGAAGTTTATAAAAGGCTATTAGAACTGGATGAAGCCCACGAAGAGGCCTGTTATTGCATGGGTCTTTTATATGGGCTTAGAGAGGATTATAGAGGCTGCATAGCGTATTTAGACAGTTATATAACCAAAAACAAAAAGGATGCTCAAGCCATAGCTGAAAGAGGTATAGCGTACTATAACCTAGGAGATAGTGAAAGGGCTAAAGCGGATTTTGGAAGGGCTTATCAGATGGAGTCAGATAACCCGGTATTTCATAAACTTATAACTTATGTGTCCCGTAGCTAAAGTGAGATTACATGGAAAGGATTAAAATGAATAAAATCAATTATCAAAAGGTATTAGACAATACGCTTGAAAAACTGGCAGTCCAGGAGAAAATTCCAACGTTATTGCTTCACTCGTGCTGCGCCCCTTGCAGCAGTTATGTCATAGCGTATTTGTCTCAGTATTTTCATATCACAGTTTTTTATTACAATCCTAATATTGATGAAAAAGAGGAGTATCTTAAAAGAGCCCATGAGCAGCAGCTTTTAATCGAAAAAATGCCAGCCAAATATGCTGTAACATTTTTAGAAGGCGCTTATAACACAGAGGCGTATCTGGAGTTAACGAAACCTTTAGCAGCAGAAAAAGAAGGGGGCGCCAGATGTGGCCTTTGCTATCGTATGAGACTGGAGGAGACCGCAAAAACAGCTCAGCAAAATGGGTTTGATTACTTTACGACCACCCTTAGTATCAGCCCTCTTAAAAATGCAGCAAAGCTTAATGAAATAGGAGGCCTGCTGGAAGCAAAATATAAAATAGCCTACTTGTATTCAGATTTCAAAAAGAAGGAAGGCTACAAAAAGTCTACTGAATTAAGTAAAATGTATGGACTTTATAGACAAGATTATTGCGGATGTTCTTATTCCAAAAATCATTTAGAAAAATTGGAATAGTTTTATTGTAATTCTGTCATATAAAAGGGATAGTCATGAATATGTATTAGTATGAAGCATTTAAAGGGGGAAACAAAGTATGACTACCCAGGTGATCGGTATGTTTATAATAGCAGCTGTAGTGGTGATAGTTGGCCTGGTATTATTTGTAGCTAATGCCAGATATTCAAGAGAAGAGTTTGGACGGACAAAGGCTCTTGATGAAACACCAGACCTCGGACTGATGAAAGAAACGCCAGGAGCAGAGGAGTTGCCGCTGGAAGAAGAAACGATTGAAGAAGAGCTGGAAGATTTGGAAGACTTAGAAGGTGTGGAAGACCCAGAGGAAGACCCAGAAGCACCGGAAGAGGTCATAGAAGACCTAGAAGAAATAGCAGCAGAGGAAACAGAACTGCCGCAGGACAACGCAGCGGAAACCGAGGAAAGTTAATCTATAGGTCAATGGCTTCATACAAAGTGCTGCTACACAACTAACTTAAGGCGTTAGTTGTGCAGTAGCACTTTTATTGTGATTTAAAGCATTTCGATGGTTGTAGTATTTGGCAACCAATTATATAATAAGCTGTAGAGGAGTGACTATATGAACCAATTGACAGGATGGATGATTTCTAATGGCGGTTTGAAAACCCAAAAATATATGGAGAGCTTAGGTCTTTATGAAAAGGCTGCCCGAGAATTGGGTATCCAATTAGAAATCATTTTTAATCATGAAATAGTAATCGGTATACAAGAGAGTGTTTTATTTATACATGGGGGCCTCATAACTAAACTGCCGGATTTTGTCCTGTTTTTAGATAAAGACATTAGGCTTGCTTACCAGTTAGAGCGTCTGGGACTAAGAGTGTTTAACAGTTCTAAAGTAATCGCTGTTTGTGACGATAAATCCCAAACTTTTCAAGAATTGGCTTATTATGGCATACCTATGCCGAAAACACTTATTGCACCGTTGGTGTTTCAGGGGATGAAAGAGGATTCAATGGTGTATATAGAGGGGATAGAAAAAGAACTGTCTTACCCTATAGTGATGAAGGAAAGTTATGGCTCTTTCGGAGAACAAGTGTATCTTGTGCAAAACAGGGAAGAGCTAATGGCTAAGCGAAGTCAAATCCTTACCAAACCTCATATTTACCAAGAATTTATTGGCAGCAGCAAAGGACGGGATGTAAGAGTCAATATAGTTGGAGGACAGGTTGTAGCAGCGATGCTGAGGACTTCAAGTACAGACTTTAGAGCCAATATCTCAAATGGCGGACAGATGCAAGCCTTTACCCCACCTCAAAGCTTTAAAGACTTAAGCGTTAAAGTGTGCGCCATAATAGGAGCAGACTTTGCAGGGGTGGATTTGCTGTTTGGAGAAAAGGGAGAACCAATAGTTTGTGAAGTGAATTCCAATGCACACATTAAAAATATACAGTTATGCACAGGGATTAATGTCGCGGCGTTTATTCTTCAATATATTTTAAAGGAGTTAAGAGATGACACAAGCTTGGCTTGTTTACCATAAGGAAGATTATATTAAAAATATTTATTTTGCAAATAAGCTGATGGATTATGCAGCCAACCACTCTATCAATCTCCAGCTAGTTTTGAGAGAAGATATTACTTTGGGTATACAAAAAAACAAGTTATTGATAAAAGCGGAGACGATACAGACGCAGCCACAGCTGGTGATTAATAGATCA
>JAQSYC010000247.1 GCA_029256345.1 Clostridia bacterium
TTAGAAGATATTGATTTTAATTACAATGGCATCAAAATAACAAGAAAAGGCGGTAATGAAACCATTGTGTACTTCAGCAGAGAGGTAGAGACCATTTTAAGAGATTATATTCAGGAAAGAAACACGCAAGAATCCAAAACCTTGGATACTCCCCTCTTTTTATCTATGCAGCACAAAAGGATATCTGTGAGAAGTGTACAGCTTTTGGTCAAAAAATATAGTGCGCTTGTTACAAGTCTTAAAACCATTACACCACATAAACTAAGATCTACTTATGGAACCCAGCTATACCGAGAAACGGGAGATATCTATTTAGTAGCGGATGTGTTAGGCCATAAAGATATCAACACCACCAAAAAACACTATGCTAAGATGGATGATGAAAGGCGACGCAAGGCAGCTTCTATCATTAAATTAAGAGAAGAATAAAATTTTTCAAGAGAACGTACGTTTGCTTTATTTGTATAGTTATGCTATAATAAAAACTATCATATAGAAGTTAGAGGGATATTATGGATAATACACTGACTAATAAACAAGAGCAAATATTAGATTATATTAAGCAAGTCCTGCGAGAAAAAAGCTATCCACCTTCGGTGCGAGAAATCTGCGCAGCTGTTGCACTAAGCTCTACTTCTACTGTTCATAGTCATTTAAATACGCTTGAGAAAAAAGGATATATCAGAAGAGATCCTACAAAGCCAAGAACAATAGAAGTTTTAGATGCAGAACATGATTGGCTGATGGAGCATGTAAGTGCTGTTCCAGTGATTGGAAAAGTGACAGCAGGCGAACCTATTTTAGCCATAGAGAATATAGAGGAATACTTTCCGTTGCCTAACCATATGGCACGAAATGAAGAAATCTATATGTTGAAGGTAGCCGGTGTAAGTATGATTAATGCAGGGATATTAGATGGTGATCAAATCATTGTAAGAAAGCAGACAAGTGCTCAAAACGGAGATATTGTAGTGGCTCTTTTAGGCGATGAAGTAACGGTCAAACGTTTTTTCAAGGATAAAGACATGATAAGACTTCAGCCTGAAAACGATACAATGGCGCCTATATATTCTAAAGAAGTTACTATACTGGGTAAGGTCATCGGCCTTTTTAGGGAATTTTAAGCAGATATTATAATAATATCTGCTTTTTGTGTTATATTATAGAAGTAGAGTTGTTGCTTTTTACATTACAAAAGATAGGAGCTTTTAGTCTATGGCATATCATTTTATTAAAGTGTGTGCAGCCACACCACGATTAGTTGTGGGGGACTGTAAATACAATACAGAACAAATCATAGCGTGTATCAATGAATCGAGTAAAAATAATGCAAGTCTCACGGTATTTCCTGAACTGTGTATAACGGGTTATACTTGTGCTGATTTGTTTTTTCAAACCACTTTATTAGAAGAAACGCAAAAAAGTGTGGCTACTCTATTAAAGGCGTCTGAAAAACATGAACAAATACTGATAGTAGGTGTCCCGCTTGCTCATGAAGGCAATTTATACAATACAGCCTTTGTTATATTAAAAGGTAAGATATTAGGGATTGTACCCAAAACTTATTTGCCTAATTATAATGAATTCTATGAAAAGCGTTGGTTTCATTCAGCCCATGATATCATAGATACAACTGTGAGCTACTGCGGATTTACAGTGCCTTTTTCAGCCAATATTTTATTTAAAGCAACCAATATTCCCTATTTAACGATAGGCGTAGAAATATGTGAAGATTTGTGGGCTATCGTTGCGCCAAGTCTCTACCATGCCTTAGCGGGTGCGACAGTGATGGTAAATCCTTCGGCCAGCAATGAAATCGTAGGAAAAGATACTTACAGAAGGCAGCTTATAGCACAGCAGTCAGCAAGGACAATGTCCGGTTATGTCTACACCTCTTCGGGTATTAATGAGTCTACAACAGATCTTGCATTCAGTGGCCATAAGTTGATTTATGAAAATGGGAATAAAATATCTGAATCAGAGCTTTTTGAAAGAGGGAATGCCCTTTTGTACGGCATTTTAGACCTCGAAAGAATTTATAAAGAAAGAATTAAACAAAATAATTTTAAACACTCTGCAATGATTAAAAATATGCATTATCAAACTGTAGCATTTGAAATGGAGAAAAAGGATTTTGATTGGGACAGATTTGTTGATCCTCATCCTTTCGTTCCGGCAGACTCTGATAAAAGAAAGGAACGTTGCCGGCATATCTTTAATATTCAGGCCAATGCATTGGCAAGGCGTATGGAGCATACCAAAAGTAAGATGCTTATTTTAGGGATTTCTGGTGGACTTGACTCTACTCTGGCACTTTTGGTATGTGTTAAAGCGGCAGAAATACTGGAACTAGGTCCTGAATGCATTTTAGGTGTGACCATGCCAGGGTTTGGAACCAGTGACAGAACTTATAACAATGCTGTTAATTTAATGAAGTTACTCGGGATTACGATAAAAGAAATCTCTATCGTAGAGTCTGTTAAACAACATTTAAATGATATTGAACATGATATTAATATCCACGATGTGACCTATGAAAATGCACAAGCAAGAGAAAGAACACAAATTTTAATGGATATGTCGAATAAATATAATGGCATTGTAGTAGGGACTGGAGATTTATCAGAGCTTGCTTTAGGATGGGCAACTTATAATGGCGATCATATGTCTATGTATGGGGTCAACACCTCTATTCCTAAAACACTTGTGAGGTATTTGGTGGATTATGTCGCACAGTTTGATAGTGAAGAAGCTGTCAAAAGTATCTTGTTAGATATACTCGATACGCCTGTTAGTCCAGAACTTCTGCCGACCAATAAAGAAGGCAGTATTGCGCAAAAGACCGAGGATATTGTTGGGCCTTATGAATTACATGACTTTTTTCTCTTTAATATGCTGAGATTTGGATTTAACCCTTCTAAAATTTATTATTTAGCACAGCAAGCATTCAAAGAAGTTTATGATGATAAAACCATTTTAAAGTGGCTAAAAATCTATTACAGAAGATTTTTCACACAGCAGTTTAAGCGTTCATGTCTTCCAGATGGACCTAAAGTTGGTTCGATTTGCTTATCACCTAGAGGGGATTTGCGTATGCCCTCAGATGCCAGCAGCCGTATCTGGTTAGATGAATTAGAAACAATTAAGTAAATCAAGATAAAAATAAAAGCAGGCACAGGGGCCTGCTTTTATGAGAGATTAACGAGACCGCTGTCTTTCATGGTCTGTAAGGCTGTCATGACACCAAGTCTTGCATGGTAAAAAGTAAGTCCTCCTTGAAAGAAAACGGTATACGGTGGTTTGATTGGGGCATCTGCACTTAATTCGATGGAGGCACCTTGTATAAAGGAACCAGCGGCCATAATAACCGGTGAATCATATCCGGGCATATCCCAGGGTTCTGGTGTGACAAAACTGTCCAC
>JAQSYC010000015.1 GCA_029256345.1 Clostridia bacterium
TGTTCTATCTGCTATCGCCAAAATTTCACTGAACTCACAGGATGCATAAATAATTCCTTTACCCATTTCAGCTAGGCGTTCTATAAGTTCAAATATGTCCCTTTTGGCTCCTACATCTACGCCCTTTGTAGGTTCATCAAATATGTATACTTCTGCATCTGATATGAGCCATTTACCAACTGCAACCTTTTGTTGATTACCCCCTGACAGTAGTTTTACAAGTTGCTCTTCTGAAGGTGTTTTAATATCTAAATCTTTAATAATATTTTTTGCTGCCTCTTTTTCGAGCTTTTTATTAACAAAACCGAATTTATTGGTGTATTTTTTCAAAGACGTTGCCGAAAGATTAGCATATACTGGATCTTCTACTAAAATCCCCTCTTTTCTTCTTTCCTCTGGTACGAGTGCAAGCCCTTGTCTGACTGCTGTATAGGGATCGGTTACTTTAAGAACTTTACCATTAAGTTTGATTTCTCCTCTTGAATGTTTCATAGCTCCAAACAACGTTTTGCATAACTCGGTTTTACCAGCACCTACCAGCCCTGCTACGCCTACAATTTCACCTTTTCTGACATTAAAGTTCAGATTTTTAACAGCACCGTTTTTTTCTGTAAGATCAATTACCTCTAAACTGACTTCTCCAATATCTAATTGTTTTTTAGGATAAGTATCGTTAAAACGCCTTCCCAGCATGAGTTCAATAATTTGCTTGGGTGTAAGCTGCTCATTAATTGTTTTCTCTGCTACAACTTTGCCATCTTTCATGACAGTTATACTTTCACATATCTCAAATAGTTCATGTATACGATGTGAAATAAAAATGATTCCAACATTTTCATTTTGCGATAAATCCTTTACTATTCTAAAAAGTTCTTTTGTTTCCGTGTTACTGAGAGGCGCTGTGGGCTCATCTAGTATCAGAAACTGACATTCTTGAGCTACTGCCCTTGCAATAAGCACCATCTGTTTTTGGGCCAATGACAAATCACTTACTATAGCTTTAACATCAATATTCATATTAAATTTCTTCAAAATTGTTTCAGCTCTTGTCCTTATTTCCTTCCAGTTAACCAGTTGTTTTTTTCCCATATTATTAACAAGGCTATTTAACATAATATTTTCTGCAACACTTAAGTAAGGAATAAGTGCTGTATCTACTTCTTGATATACGATTTCTATACCTTTATTTTTAGCCTCTTTAGGAGACCTAATCTCTACCGGTTCACCACTTATAAATATTTCTCCTGTATAATGTGTATTGGCACCTGAAAGCACCTTCATTAAAGTTGATTTCCCTGCGCCATTGGCTCCTATGAGTGCATGTATCCTGCCACTCTCGATTTCAAAGTCAACATTTGAAAGGGCTTTAACTCCTGGAAATTCTATTGATATATCTTTCATTTTTAATTTAACCTGATTTACCTGTTCCATCAAATCACATCCATCCGTTATTGAAAGCTTATCACTTTTTAACAATTTAGATAATAATAGGGAAGCGGAGTGTAAGCTTCCCTGTTATTGATTATCTATTTACCATTTTGTGAGCGTAATTCTTCCATCCAAGGTTCATTAAAGGCGTCTGATTGACCCCAACCCTCAACAACATCTTTTAAAGTATCCATGATAGTGTCTGATTTCAGTTGACTTCTCTTAATAAGTGTTGCTTCAAGATTAAAGGTTTGATCTGTTGCTTCACCTTTTATTTTTTTAGCAAGAAGTCTCATATTAACAATACCAATAAGCTTTGGATCAACCGCCGCTGTTGCACTCCAGATACTTCCTTCTTCCATCATTAAATTGATATCTTGATTAGAAACGTCAATAGATACAAGATTAATATCTTTACGATTGGCTTCTTTTAATGCTTTATTTCCACCTTTGGCGAACTCATCCCATGATCCCCACATTGCATCAATTGTACCTTCTGGATATTTAGGGAGTACTGCTGCAACTCTTGTAGAAACTTCTCCTTGAACATCATCTAAGGTTGAAGGTCCAATAAATTCTACTGTTTCTATCTTTCCTTCTTGCTCATACTGTTTATAGATCCCATCACGAGTATCCAGCGGTGGAATACCAGGGCCATACCAAAGTTTTAATACCTTTGCTGGTTTATTTGGTGAGGCAGCTATTATTTCATCAAGAGATAATCTTGCTAATGCTTCATCATCTTGTGCTGTAGATGTAATTCCTTCTGGTATAACACCATCTTTAAAAGCTGTATCAAAAGTAACGACTTTCATACCTTTATCTAAAGCTGGTTTCAACATATCAGTGGAATACTCCGCTTTACCATGAGAAATAATAAGACCATCGTAATCTTTCTGTATTTGCTGAGCAACCAGTTCTTGGAATTTTGCATCATCACCATTTGAAATAAAAGTATCCACTGTGTATCCAAATGATTCTCCTTCGCTCTTAGCCCCATCAAGAAATTGCTTAGTGTGGTCATCTGAAGGCAAGTTTCTTATTACAGCAATTTTAAGTTTTTCTCCACTGTCTGCACTTGCCTCCTCACTACCTGCTGCTTGCTCAGTGGGGGTACTACTATCATTGGCCTGACTGCTAGCCTCAGAATTTGAACTGCCACACCCTACAAGAGCTGAGGTTGCTAAAACAACTACTGTAAATAATGATAAAAACTTCTTCATCATAAATTACCTCCTAAATTATGTATTATTATAATCTAACTGCCTGTTTATATAATAACTACAGAACAATCACAACACTCCTCATGCCTGTTCTATAGAAATTACCCTTCAATTAATTCATTAGGAAAATCTGCACTTTCTCTTTTTATAAGTTTTGGCCTAACAATCATCTTGATACATTCATCTGACGGTTCATTGATTTTAGAATCCAGTAGCTGAACTGCCAGTTGCCCTAATCTTTCTTTATTAACTCTCATTGTTGTTAAACTCTTGTCTAACATCATACAAAATGGGATATCGTCAAACCCAACCACCGAAATGTGTTGAGGAATTTTAAGTCCACTTTGTCTGAGCGCCTTAATAGCTCCTATTGCGATCGTATCATTAGCTGCAACAAAAACTGTAGGGAATGTTTTTGTATCTTCGAGATGTTTTATCATATCATGATAGGCTCCCTCAAGAGTGGGCTTTACGACTTTGATATAATGAGCATTTTTTGTAATATCTAGCTGTTCTATTGCTCTAAAATAACCCTCTGTACGCTGCTCAAAATTCGAAAACCTTACAGTGCTGTCAATGTATCCTATCTCACGATGTCCGAGTTCATATAAATACTTAATCATTGTAAATATGCCTCCATAATTATCCATTACAACACTATCTATATCGTAGTGCTCCAGCATATTGTCTACTGCAACTATAGGAATAGGCATATCCAGTAATAATTCTATATGCTTATCGTTTATTTCAGTAGCTAACCAAATAACTCCGACGAAGTCTTCAAAACACATTTCTCTCACTTCATTTTCTACATCTGTTGATTGGATATTTTTCATGATAAGATTGTAATCGCTGTTACTTGCTGCCAGTTCAATGGCATCTATTATTCTCGCGATAAAATCTCCATTATGTTCAATTGCTGCTCCATCACCCATGTATTTAATAAATAAAATATTACGTTTAACAACATTAGTTTTTTTACTATACCCATGTTGAGCTGCTATATCTATAATGAGTTTTCTTGTATTTTCTCCTACCCCAGCTTTATTATTTAAGGCCAGTGATACAGTAGCCTGTGAAACTCCTGCTAATTCTGAAATTTCTTTTATTGTCATATGCATCATCCATTTTTTTGTGGCTTTCGATATAAATTATCATAGCATATATTTATTAAAATAAAAACTATTTTTTTAATTAATTTTATATTTTTCTATATTTATTTTATATATTTTAATGTTTATATCTAATAAAAAAAATAATTCCACATTATTATTATACTAATAACACAATTAATTAATTATTTTTTTAAGTTAAGCTATTAAAATCGAAATTATCAATATAAAGTTTTTATTAAATTAACCTTTAATATTTAATAAAAACTTTGAATAATTTTAAATAATTAAGCACTTAAGATTCTTATCTTATTATCTATTTCCTTATATTTTAACCTATTATTGATATATAAATAAATATTTAATATTAGTATAAATTTTTATTAACGTATATATATATCTTTCGGTATTTTTATTAATAACTTTATTAATAAAAAATTTTTTAATATTTTTTATTAATAAACGATGAAAAGACATTATAATACTTTTTTGTATTATAATGTCTTTTCATCGTTTTTATTTAAGTTGTACACGCTTTCTCTTATCATTAATTTAGGCTGTACAAGAATTTTAGTGTAGGTATCACAGGGATTATTTATTTTTTCATCTAATAATTTAATAGCCATTTGCCCTAATCTTTCTTTCTCAACCCTCATTGTTGTGAGAGGACTATCTAATATAACACAGAAGGGTATATCATCAAATCCCATTATGGATACTTGTTCAGGCACTTCAATTTTATATTGTTTAAGTGCTTTAACTGCTCCAATTGCCATAGTATCATTAGCTGCTATATAAACAGTAGGTAACTCTACAGTATTTTGCAAATATTCCTCCATACTTTGGTAAGCGCCTTCTAATGTTGGTACAACTTCTACAATATACCTCTCATTGTAATCTAGATTTAATGCCTTTAACGCCCTTCTGTATCCGCGCTCTCTTTGAATCATGTTAGAAAAATTTATTGTACTATCAATATAACCTATCTTTCTATGTCCTTGGGAATATAGATAATTTACAGCAGTAAAAATGCCATAGTAATTGTCCATAACAACAGAATCAATATTACAGTTTTCAAACATATTGTCCACTGTTACAATGGGTATAGGCACTTTACTCAAGATTTCAATGACATCATCACTTGCTTCTGTAGCTAAAAAAGCCATTCCAACAAATTCCTCAAATCCCATATTATCTATTTCCTTTTCCATCTGACTAGCCATAATATTTTTAATAACAACACTATAACCATATTTACTAGCTGTTTCTTCTATAGCATCTATTACTCTAGCAATAAAATCCCCATTTTTATCAATAGATACACCACTATTAATATATTTAATAAGCAAAATATTTTTTTTAATAGCATTACTTTTTTTACTATATCCATATTGGCTAGCTAGTTCTAATATAACCCGCCTTGTTTCTTCTTTAACGCCACCTTTATTATTTAAAGCAAGCGACACTGTTGATTGCGAAACACCCGCCTTTTCGGCAATATCTTTAATCTTCATATTTCATCTTCCATCTCATTATTTATTATCTTACATAACTCTAATAAATCCATATCGTGCATTTGATTTAACTTCAGGTACTGATAATAAATAAGTTAGATTATCTGCTGTGTTGTGCCATAACCTAACTTATTTATCCATTCCTTTTTAAAATTCAATTTTATTTATTCTTTACTACTCCATCTCTATATACTCTGATAGCTCTGTATAAAGCTGACGAGTATCTACATCATCGTCTGTTACAAGGAACAGTTCTTCATTTAAGCTTAAAGCAAAAATACCAAGAATTGATTTTGCATCTACCATACCACTTTTACTATGAATCCATATATCAAAGGGGTATTTGCTGACAACTTGATTGATTTGTTGAATATGTCCAATATTTTTTACTTTTATAGGTTTTTTCATTGATGTTTCTCCCTTATTTTATGATTAATTTAACTTTAGTATAGGATAAAAAGCTATTTTTTACAACATAAAAATAGAAAAGACTCGGAACTTATCTACCTTCGCTACACCTTCTTTATACTTTAAGTATCTATATGAGGTTCGCGGGGCAAGCAAGGGCATCTTACGACTTTCCCGCTTTTGCCCTCGGCCTTAACCCGAGTCAAGCCGAAAGACGCCCTCACTTACCCAGCTGATATTTGCAATTTTTTAGAATCAAAAGCCTATGAATTCAAGCTCCCTTTCTAAGTTTAAGAAAAAAAATTTATAATTGCAGATAAAGTTTGTGCATGAAATCGAATAAATAGTTTTTTCACAAAAATTTCAAAGATGACTATATTATCGACATATCAGAAAACTGCAATACAAATCTTGTATTTAAATAGGACTAAAAAGACTTTCAATGGTTACTTTTTAAGTTAGCCCATCAGCAACAATTAATTCTACTGCTGTTTTATCGGTAATCACAAAATGCAGCTTTTCTGGACAAATGCGTAAAATGATTTGGTAAGATTGCTATTTTTATCATAGTCATAGCTGCATCTAGGCTATAGAATTCTGGGGTTCTCGTCACATTGCGGCTACCTTCTTTTCGAACTGTTTCCATTTTGGAAACAGTTGAGTCCTTCTCCAATTCATCATCATCGTAGATATTTTGTAAATGCTTTGAAATGGCCGGTGTATTAACATCAAATAACTGTTAATAAAACCTCCACAAATTTCCCTGAATCCGCACTATGATCACATTCTTCTAAAATCCTATAATATTCTTCATGACGTTCCCTGATCAACGTTTCTATAGGCAGCCATCCGAATAATGATTTCCATTTAAAAAGTAACAAAGTCTGCCACATACGTCCCATTCTTCCATTTCCATCTGTAAATGGGTGAATCAATTCAAACTCATAATGAAACACGCAGCTTTTTATTAATGGATGAACTTATGCTTTCTTTGCCCAGTCCACTAAATTTTTTATCAGATGAAGCACTTGACTTGCCTGTGGTGCCATGTGTACCAGCTTCTCTTCTGCGAAAATGCCTACACAATCAATTCTAAATGTCCCCGCTTCACTGGTCAACTCATTCATTAATACTTTATGGGCTAATAACATATCTTTAACAGAATATGGATTGAGTTCTAAAAGTTTATTGTATGCTTTAAATGCATTCTTTACTTCGCATATTTCCCCTCACTTTGTGCTCAATTTTGAACCTATAAAATTCATACATTATTACCCTCATCACTTGTACTAAATTATACCGTGCAAGAATTAATAATACTAGTACTTTTTTGTTTTCTATATATATGGCTGTTCAATTATAATTAGCCCATGATTAGCTAAGAGGAACGCTATCTGGAGACTCCTCCGCAGGATTTTTAGAAAAATCTTAGTGAAGGCTTTCATCTGGTTTTAGCCCTACTGTTTGAGCGCGCGCTGCCTTGTCTTTTCACCGGCTTGGGCGCGAGTTTAGGGCGTTAGATGAAAGTCCTGAACTTAGATTTTTCAAAAATCTGAGGACCAGAGGCGGAAGATAGGGTTCCTCTTTGCGGCCCCATAGAACACCTTCTTTCTTTACTTAATCTCATGATGCTTTTCCCTTAAGTCAACACTTAAAACAAAAAGCGTCCACAACCTTATCTCTATAAAGTCATAGCCGCTTCTTATATTAATTATCTAATCTATGTGAGCTCCCACTAAAAAGCACAAGTTATCTTTAACTCGTTATTCAAACTCAATCGTAGCGGGTGGTTTTCCTGTGCAGTCATACATAACGCGGTTAACCCCTTTTACTTCATTTACAATTCTAGTTGTTACTTTTCCAAGAACTTCCCATGGAAGTTCTGCTGATTCTGCTGTCATAAAGTCACTTGTGGTTACCGCACGAAGTGCAATAGCATAATCATAAGTTCTTTCATCTCCCATGACACCTACTGAACGCATATTGGTAAGGGCTGCAAAGTACTGACCAATTTCTTTTGCGATGCCTGCTTTTGCGATTTCTTCGCGATAGATAAAGTCTGCATCTTGTACAATTTTTACTTTTTCTGGAGTCACATCACCAATGATTCTAATGCCGAGACCTGGACCTGGGAAAGGTTGCCTAAATACAAGGTATTCTGGAATATCTAGTTCTAAACCTGCCCTGCGCACTTCATCTTTAAATAAGAGACGTAATGGCTCAATAATTTCTTTAAAGTCTACACAATCAGGCAGTCCACCTACATTATGGTGTGATTTAATGACCGCTGATTTACCAAGCCCACTTTCAATCACATCTGGATAAATGGTTCCTTGAACTAAGAAATCAACAGATCCAATTTTTTTAGCTTCTTCTTCGAATACACGAATAAATTCTTCACCAATGATTTTTCTTTTAGCTTCTGGCTCTTTGATGCCTTTTAATTTTTTATAAAATCTATCTTGTGCATTGACACGGATAAAGTTAAGGTCATAATGTCCTTCTGGACCAAATACTGCTTCTACTTCATCCCCTTCATCTTTTCTAAGTAACCCATGGTCTACAAAGACACATGTAAGCTGTTTACCAATAGCTTTAGAGAGCATAACAGCTGCTACTGAAGAGTCTACTCCTCCTGATAAGGCACATAGCACTTTTCCATTACCTATCTTTTCACGAAGTGCCGTAATGCTTGTTTCTACGAAAGAATCCATTTTCCAGTCACCTGTGCATCCACAAACATTGTGAACAAAGTTTGAAAGCATCTTCATGCCTTCTTGTGTATGCATAACTTCTGGGTGGAATTGAACGGCATAAAGTCCTTTTTCCTCATTCTCCATGCCAGCTACTGGACATACTGGCGTATGAGCTGTTACTGTGAAATTTGCTGGTGCTGTTTCAATATAATCTGTATGGCTCATCCAACAAATTGTAGTTGGTGATACCCCTTTAAATAATTTGGATCCAGCATTTATATTCACTTCCGTTTTACCATACTCACTTACTGGTGCAGTAACTACTTTTCCTTCTAAAAGGTGTGCCATGAGCTGAGAACCATAGCAAATACCCAATATTGGAATATTTAATTCAAAAATGGCTTTGTCACAAAGTGGTGACTCTTCACCATATACACTATTGGGACCGCCAGTAAAAATAATACCTTTTGGATTCATTTCTTTAATTTTATCTAAACCAATATTATAGGGATGTACTTCACAATATACATTACTTTCTCTGACACGTCTTGCAATGAGCTGATTGTATTGTCCACCAAAGTCTAGAACTATAACTAGTTCATGTTTCATGCTGATAAGCCTCCTTATAATTGTGTGGTAGTGGTAGACACCGTGCCTACCACTACCTCTATTTATCTATTTATTGGACGTTAAAGCCTATTAATATTCTATGCTGTAGTTTGGTGCTTCTTTTGTAATGTGAATATCATGAGGATGGCTCTCTTTGAGTCCTGCACTTGTTATCTTAACAAAAACAGCTTTTTCTTGAAGTTCTTCAATACTAGCTGCTCCGGCATAACCCATACCAGCACGCAGACCTCCTATAAGCTGAAACACTGTATCAGATAAGTAACCTCTGTAAGCTACCCTACCTTCTACTCCTTCTGGAACAAGTTTTTTGGCATCACTTTGGAAATATCTGTCTTTGCTTCCTTTTTCCATCGCTGCTATAGAACCCATGCCGCGATAAACTTTGTATTTTCTACCTTGATAAAGTTCTATGGCTCCTGGACTTTCCTCACAGCCTGCAAGCATGGAGCCCATCATACAAACACTTGCTCCTACCCCAATAGCTTTTACGATATCGCCTGAATATTTGATACCGCCATCTGCAATAATAGGTACGCCATAAGGTTTGGCTGCTATTGCACAGTCTTCTACTGCTGTAATCTGCGGTACACCTACCCCAGCTACAACCCTTGTTGTACAAATGGAACCTGGTCCAATCCCTACTTTAACAGCATCTGCTCCAGCTTCAATAAGTGCAAGAGTTGCTTCCGCTGTTGCAACATTACCTGCTATCACCTGCAGCTCTGGATATCTCTCTTTTATTTTTCTAACTGTATCAATAACCCCTTGAGAATGTCCATGGGCTGTATCTACTGTGACAACATCTACTTTAACTGCCACTAGCGCATCTACTCTGTCTAATACGTCTCCGGTAACACCTACTGCTGCACCTGCCAAAAGTCTCCCTTGAGAATCTTTTGCAGAATGAGGATACATAATCGCCTTTTCAATATCTTTGATTGTGATAAGGCCCTTTAAGTTGCCTTCTCCATCAACTATAGGAAGCTTCTCAATACGATGATCTGAAAGAATCTGCTTAGCCTGAATAAGATCTGTTCCTTCTGATGCTGTAATAAGATTTTTACTGGTCATTACTTCTTTGATTTTACGGTTGTGGTTGGTTTCAAATCGAAGGTCACGGTTTGTTAGTATCCCTACCAATTTACTGCCTTCTGTAATAGGAACTCCTGATATTCTATATTTAGCCATAAGTTCATTGGCTTCATAGACATAATGCTCTGGAGATAAAAAGAATGGGTCCGTTATAACACCATTTTCCGAACGTTTGACTTTATCCACTTCGTCTGCCTGTTCTTTGATAGACATATTTTTATGGATAATACCTATCCCGCCTTGACGTGCGATAGCAACAGCCATATTGGCTTCCGTTACAGTATCCATCCCTGCACTCATAAGCGGAATATTTACCGTAAGATTTTTTGTAAGCTTTGTACTTAAAGTAACATCCTTGGGTAATACATTTGAATAATTAGGTACAAGTAGAATATCATCAAATGTAATGCCCTCTTTTAATATTTTTGACATGCCTTTGCCTCCCGAAGATATGTTGATAAACTTCTATTAAATGAAAAAGCGAACATTAAAATAATTATATCAGTTTTTGTACACTTTATCATATCTATTTATAGATTGTCAAGATATCTATTTAATCCAAAAAATTATTGTTTATTTTGCCTTTTTCTCCAAAAACTTATAACAAATCCCTGTAAAAAAATAAAGCTATAGGAACTATAGCTTATATTTTTTTGAAAACCTTGTGAGGTGCTTGTTTGTGGAGATTATTTAAAAAAGTTTCGTTTGGCGTAATAAGTACTTTGTAAATCGCACTATCTTTTGAAACAATAATACCATAAGTGTCTGCACCATTATTGCCATCACTGGCATTAATAACCTTGGCATTTTTCGTTAGTTGGTCTTTGCGGTTGGTATCTTGAATACTTGCCATGATTTCTATTGACTTCATATCAATAGTAATGACTCTTTTACGTTTTGATTTGTTATAGATAACGTCAATATCCAACTCATTATTCGTTAAAATATATTCGTACTCCTTATTAAATCTATTAAAAAAAGTCATCGCTCCAAATAATACAATCAAAATAATAACCGGGCCTATAAAAGATCCACCAAAAGCAAATGCTAAACAGACAATAACAGCTGATGCTGCTATAATACCAGCTTGTGTGAGATTGTCTACAGAAGATTTCTTTTGTTTGATAAGATATTCTTTAAAAATATCTGCCATAGTACACATCCTTTCTGTTGAATTTTATAGATTTACTTATATTAAAAATACTATAAAATGGCTTGTTTTTCAACATCTATTGGATTTTATTTTCTATTTATAGACATAGTGCTATAATAAGGTCATAATCATACAGCTTGTTTTCATACACTAATGATAAAGCTGTACCATAAAAATGAAGCGTTACGCAGGAGGGATAGTGCATTGGATTTATTATTTGCTTTAAAAGCAGCTGTACTTGGGGTTATAGAAGGTATTACAGAGTTTTTGCCGGTATCTTCTACAGGCCATCTTATTATTTTTTCTAATCTTATCGGATTTTATGACAAGACCAATAAAGCTTATGTGGATATGTTTAACATGGTTATTCAGCTCGGGGCTATATTGGCTGTGGTTGTCCTTTATCGTAATAAAATTATAGATACTCTTAAAAATTTATTGCCTTCTAAAACTACCCCTTTTATAAAAAGCGGTCTCTATTTTTGGAGTATGATTGTTATATCCTGTATCCCAGCGGGTCTGATTGGCATCAAATACCACTCCCTTATTAAAGAAAAACTTTTTAATCCTCTTACGGTAGCCTGTGCATTATTTGTAGGTGGCCTGTGGATGCTGTATGCCGAAAGCAAACTCCGTGTCAAACATCATCGTTCTTTTGCTGATACGTCTATCACCCCTTGGCAAGCACTGATTATTGGTGCTTTTCAGGTTTTATCTATTATTCCAGGCATGTCCCGGTCTGCTTCTACTATTATAGGAGGATGGGTGGCTGGGTTTTCTACAGTGGCTGCCGCTGAATATTCTTTTTTTCTTGCCATCCCTGTTATGTTTGGCGAAAGTCTATTGAATGTCCTGGAAATGAAAGCACAACTATCTGGTATGGAATGGTTTTCTTTAGCTATAGGGTTTATTGTGTCCTTTATTGTTGCACTACTTGTTATCGATTCTTTCATTACCTTTTTAAAGAAAAAACCGCTTAGAGTTTTTGCCATTTATCGTATTGTTTTTGCTTTTGTAGTTT
The DNA here is from genome assembly GCA_029256345.1 of Clostridia bacterium. Classification (GTDB taxonomy): domain Bacteria; phylum Bacillota; class Clostridia; order Lachnospirales; family Cellulosilyticaceae; genus FMMP01. Next base: position 12,278 of record JAQSYC010000015.1, read on the forward strand.
TGATGTGTGGCGCTTTTGGTTTATTTTAAATAATAAAGGTCGTCATACGACGACCTTTATTATTTAAAATTTAATCTATTCAAATTTAGCATAGGTTGCTCTAAGTTCCAATACACTGTTAGATAGTTCTTTAGTCATTATACTAATTTCTTCTGCATAATGGGTCTGCTGTTCACTTTCAGCATTAACCTCTTCTGTAACACTTACTGATTGTTCAACTATACCTATTAATTCTGACATTCTTTGCAAAATATCTTCTTTTTGCGTAAATACTTGATTGAGCGTATGATGTGCCTCATTAATCTCCCCATCTACACTTTGCATTTGGTCATATATATCATTAAAGATACTAATTGTATCATTAACAATAGGGACTTGTCCGTCAAATACTTTAATGGCTTTTTTAACTTCCACTAATGTGGACTCTTTTTGAGTATTTATATTCTTTAATATATCTTCTATTCCCCCTATAGCATCTTTTGTTTTAGAGGATAATTTTCTTACTTCTTCTGCTACAACTGCAAAACCTTTTCCTGCTTCTCCAGCCCTTGCAGCTTCGATTGCTGCATTTAAGGCAAGTAAATTAGTTTGATTATTAATTGCTTTTATCATATTGATAATATTATCAATATGGCTTGCCTCCGCACCTAATATCTCAACCTGTTTGCTAATCTCATGGCTAATCTGTATCGTATCTTGGGATTGTTTAGAAAGATTATCTAGTTTCGACTTGCTTCCTTCACTTATATTCATTGTCGCTTTAGAAGAGGATCTGATGCTGTTCATCTTGTTAATAACATGATTAACCCCATCTGATAACTCTCCAATAACAGTAACTGAATGCTGTATTTGTGAGTTTTGTTCCTGTGCACCTTCTGTAATCACTTGTATTGCTTTTTCTACTTCCGCAGATGATGTAGCTGTATGCTCAGCCACTTGCTCCAGTCTGGCAGTGTTTTCCTCCACTGCTGAAGTCACAGTTTTTGCATTATTTATAAGCCCTTTGAGTGTTGTCATCATGTTGATGAATCCAACTGCCAGCATAGATGTTTCTGCATTAGATATATGAACTTCTTTTTTAAAAGAGGCCTCTACATTTAAATGTCCCTGTTCTATCTCCCCCATATATGAAGCAATTGTTTTAATAGGTTTTGTAATTCTTTTTCCTAAGATAATACTTATTAAAATACTCACGAGTGCACACAATATAAGAATAATGATAATAAAGCTAATCGTACTGTTGTAATCTTTTTTAATAACACTAGAAGGTGCATCTATAATGATATGCCAGCCGTTAGCTAATCCACCAGAGCTTATTAAACCTTTTGAAGTTAGTGTTGTATAGGCTTCTTCTGTACTCTTACTCATTATCTCTTTGTATTTTGCATCCTGCTCAGTCATATCACTCCCTATAAGTTCAGGATCATTGGCCAAAACGATACGGCCGTTATGATCAATCACTATAATTGGGATACTTGTGTCTATTGTCGCTAAATTAATTACTTCTTTAAATGCAAGGGAGTCAAGGGAGCATATCAGTATGGCCTCCTCATTATCTCTTAGTCGACTGGCTAAATAAATTTGTGTCTCACCCTCTTGAAGTGTACAAAGCCATTTTTTATCTGATCCATTTAGAGCAGTAAGCTGGCTATAAAAGGCTTCGTCTGTCAGTGTTGTATCAAATGCTGCTGTTTCCATCAACGTAGTGTATTTAATTTCTTTACCTACGACTATCGTTATATCTTTAATCGTATCATAGGTGGATTGGACTGAAAGTGTCTTATCATTCATAGCTTTCTTTAACTCAGTTATTTCCTCTTGTGTAAGCAGGTCATAGTCCTTAGTATACTTTGAAAAGGCTGGATTTACCGTTAATCCAGCAATAACTACATCTGCATTCTTAATAAAATAGTTTGTATTATAAAGCAGCTGATCAATAACCTTTTGTGAATAAGCTCCTAATGTATTTTCCAATGATTTATTAGTGCCTCTGATATTCACTGTAGTTATAATAATGCAAGGAATAAGACTGATAGCAAGAAATATGCCTATAAGCTGATTTAACAGACTGATATGTCCTTTGGATGAGTCAGCTTTTTTTATATTGTTAAATATTGTTTTAATTCTATCTAATTTAAATTTGTGATATCCTTGAGATTCTTTAATAGTCTTTGGTTCTTTTAACTTTTTTGCAATTTTAGGTAACTTGAGTATTTTTTTATTTTTACGATTTGTATCTGCGGTTTTATATTTCAATAGTATTTCCTCCTAGGTAATAATTTACATTTTAGTATTTTATATGGCATAAAAATGTACTTTATCTCAAATTTTCTCCTTTCCCTACGCTTTACACTCCTTAAGATTTATTATCCGCAAATCACGTTTTCGTGGGTACAATAATTCTAAAAAAATAAAACCACAGTATCATACCATGGTTTTACAATCCAAAATTATATACATGGCAACCCGACTATCTTAGTCATTAGACCTTAGACTCGTAGCTTTGCGTCTCTACCTTTCGATAGATTTGCCTTTAAAACAAGTTATAATATCTATTCAGTTTTTAAAAATCCACAATTATAAAAGAATATTGTGTCATATGTGAATTATATAATATTATACATTATTATGTCAATACCTGTATGTTAGAAATGCTTTTTCTATTCTGAAATTGTCGAATAAAATATAATATTATACTTTAATAAATAATTTATTCCTTCAATAACCTTTCTATCGCTTCATATAAGTAAGGCTTATACTCCTGTATAGGCAGTGGACTATTAAATAAAATCGCATTGTAACAGGTGGAGCCTACTAGTTCTATAATCATAAAAAATGTCACTTTAGGGTCTTTGAAATGAAGTCCTTCTTCCTGTGCTCTTTGTGTAAACATGTCAAAAATAGATTTTGAAATATTATTTTTGGTGTTTTCCTGAGCATTTATTTTAACACCCATACTATTGATGCCTGCTGAAAGATTTTTATAGATAAACTTCAATAGTTGCTTATTCTCCGTTAATTCATTGATAATATAATCGATAATAAATAAGAACTGTTTCGTAAAATCTCTATACTCTATTTTACGGCTTTCACTAATGGCATCATCAAACAACTTCAAGGTTTTTTTCGATATAATGGCCTCTATCACTTCATATCTATCTTTAAAATAGAGATAAAAAGTTCCCTTTGCAACGCCTGCTTCATCTACAATATCTTGTATCGTCGTTTCATTAATACCTTTTGAAATAAATAAGTCAAAGGCAGCTTCTAAAAGTCTTTGCTCCTTCTCCTGCTTTTTTTTGTTTATTTTATCCACTTCCCATCAGTCCCCTTTTATCCATTATCTATTTTCTCTAATACCATCTCATCTGTTTGTATACCAAACCTTTTCTTAAAGACAACTACTGCGATAGGTATAAAAACTATACTATATAATACAAGATTTATGGCATTTTGTCTAACTGCCTCAAAGGGAAGTCCTTTGACCATAATCTCATCAAAAGTTCTTGCAAAATAAATCAAAGGCCATGTAAGCTTTACAAGCCACCTCAAGAGTTAATTTTGTCTTTGGTGATCGCACACAAAAGAATAGCTGGTGCACTTATTGCAGTGGCAAATAGCAGACACATCAAAAGGGCACTCCCAATATTTGCCGCTAAAATGACATTAAACTTTGTATGGATGGTACTTACTGTAAAGGCACCAGCTGCTATAAGCGCTGTCGCTGCGACTATGACCTTTGCCGCCAGCTTAATACCCGTATTGCCCCTCGCAGTCTCCTTGGGATTTCTTAAAATCAAGGTAGCGAGTCCAGATAACATCAGCTGCTGAAAAAAAACTGCAATAAAACCATAAATCAGATAGTTCATATAA
>JAQSYC010000248.1 GCA_029256345.1 Clostridia bacterium
ATGATATACTATACCCCGAAAGGTGGTGTATTGTGAAAAATAAATTGTTAATGATCTTTTCACTTCTGTTTTTTCTAACTTGCCCTGTCTATGCAAATACTGACTATACCATTACGCTTAATCATATGACCTATTCCCCGGAGCGTCCAGTTTTTTCAAAAGACCATATGGTCTATCTTGCTTTGAATGACCTCACCTCACTTACATATAGCCAGGTTAAGCCCACGGGCAGTGCTTATAGTCTGACCGTACAGGGTCATACCTTGACATTTACCCCTAATGAACGCATTGCCTCTATTGATGGGAAAACAACCATACTTACCCATATGCCTATTCTCTTAAAAGAAGAGGTTTATTTGCCAATCCAGCTTTTGGAGGTCATTGGGTATCCCTACACACTGGATGCAGACAATCAGGAGTTAAACCTTTCTTCCCTCCCCCCGTACGCTAGAACAAGTGATGTTTACAAGGATCATGTCTTTATGGATATCAATAGCAGTACTTTCTTACAGGAACTTAAATCCTTAGTGCCCGAAAGCACCGCATTATCCCTTCTTACTGAAGCCAAAAGAAAAAATGATTACATCAGTTTTGTAGACAATGCCAATAAGGAGACTTTATTTAACCGTATTCACTCAGAGCTTATAAAAAGCAAACCCATGCGTGTGGTTATGAGAGATATCGATCTTCTCTCCACTTCACCAAAAGTGTCTGTATTAAAGCAGTTACCTTTGACAGCAAAAGTAACTAATAATACACTGCTTACTGAGATTGGTGAAAACAAAATCACTTACAATTGTGTTTGGGCTGCCTATATGCCTAGTGATGATCCACTTAAAATAGATATTTCTAAATCCATTGACTCAACTCTTATGAGAATTCTTTATGAATATTACCGTAATCAATATGATCTTAAAGATGATATGCATTTTTCTCCTGTCGTTACCATCCATACCGATCGATCTGATTATATTTCTTATACTGTCTATTCAGACCATATTCAAGACCTTCAGCATCAATACGAAATCGTTATCTATAAAACCCTAGAAACAGATTATGTTACCTATTTCATAGATTTTATAGGCCATCCTTAAAAGTTCCTTTAATCTATTTTACTCACTAAAAAAACTAAGCCTATTATGACAAATACGTCGTAATAGGCTTAGTTTTTTAATATCTTAATTCATCTGCTACTATATCCCTATCTTTTAAAACCCCTTGGTAATTAATAAGTTTTATAAGTTCAAGAAATACTAAATCATACAGTAGGTCATGACCTTTCTGATTAATCGTGTAGCCATCCTCCCCAATATAGTCCAAATAGTTTTCTTTGTTTTGCATCACACCAAATAAATCTACAATAGGACATTTTTGCTTTTTAGCAAGTTCTTTTACGATATAAATATATTGTTTAAGCCGATTGTTGGTTCTCGATACCCCTGTAACAGCTTCATTAACTGCTGAAGGCGTAATAAACACTGGGATAGGCATACATCCATTCAGGCCTGTCCTGTTATTGTGAGCTCTGACAAGTCTAAGGATTTCGGTTAAATTCTCCTCAAATTCTTTAAGACCAATCAGTTTATTTGACGCATTACAGCTATCATTTGAAGAGATACTGATAAAAACGACATTGGGATTATGTATTAAAACCTTATCCTTTAAATTTCTTAGCATTTCTACCGTTGTTGCTCCCTTTAAAAGGGCATTGTGTACATTCCAAGAAATCCCCGGGTAATACGCTGATAAATAATTATCTAACCGATAAATATAGGTTTCTATTAACCTCAGATGTGTTTCTCCATATCCGACAATCGTTGTCCTAATCATCACAAACTCCTCTCTACCAATTGGTAGCTGTATAGGGTATAAGTACTCTAGCATTTCCATTATAATATACACTTGTTTAACTATACAAGTCCTATTTATCCCCTATTAAAAAATAGCTGCTCATATGGCAGCTATCAAATAGCATTTTATATTATTGCAAGCGTTATTCTAACAACATACGTTTGATATTTTTCACTATTTTCTCTCTATCTGTTATCACATCATAAAACCCTTTTGCCGGATACAATCTTTGAATATCGACCGTTCGCATATCCCCTACCTGAAGTCTAGTTATAAAACTATTTGCAAAATCTTTTACTTCAATGTCCATTTGAAACTCTTTGTCAGCCTCTAAAGAATCTGGTTTTACAGAAGTGGTAGGTATAATAACGAATTTCGTTTTAAAATATTTAAACACATAACACCAATGACCTCCATAAAGTTCTTTTGGAAAACCTCTTGTTAAATTAAAGTACGCGATCTGATGCACCCCTGGTAATTGTTTCGGTCTATAAAAGGTGGTCGAAGGATCTCCTGTTTGGTTAGGGGTAAGCTCATCATAAAAATACTTGATCTGCCCTACATGATAATTAAGATCTTCCAAAAAACCTCTCTTTTGCTCATAGTTCTTAATGCCACTGAACTCTAGCATAATTTTACGCATAAACTCTTCATTGTCCACATACATCCCCCTTCTCTATCTCACTGTAATGCGCCCAATTATAGAATTATTTATAAATACCATCCCTATTTTATCATGGCTTGTACTAAAAACAAAGTCCTTTCATACAATTTATTAAATATTATGCAAATATACTGAGAAAAAGAGTAAAATCGCCTTTTCTGACGCTTTTACCCTTTTATTTTGACTAATGTTTGAAGTGTCTAATGCCTGTAAATACCATAGCGATTTGATGTTCGTTACACACCTTGATAGACTCCTCATCTCTTACGGAGCCCCCTGGTTGAATAATCGCTGTAACCCCTGCCCTAACAGCTTCTTTTACACAATCATCAAATGGGAAAAAGGCATCTGATGCCATCACACTACCTTTAACCCCTTCTTCTCCTAAAAATTCTATACCATGTTCTATCGCTTGTTTAGTGGCCCATATTCTATTGGTCTGTCCGCCTCCCATACCTACTGAATGGCCTTCTTTAGCAAGAGCTATTCCATTAGATTTCACATGTTTTACAAGCTTCCATGCAAAGATTAAATCCTGCATCTCTTCTGATGTTGGCGCTCTGTCTGTGACAAATTTTAGGGTTTCTTCCTCGAGAAGCAACTGGTCTTTATCTTGTACGATAAGACCTCCGCCTACCTTTTTCATATCTATTGCAAGCTCATCTCTATACCCTATGTCTGCCAGTTCCAACACCCTTAGATTTTTCTTTGTCTGTAGGACTTCCAGTGCTTCCTTATCGTATGCAGGGGCTATAATAATTTCTAAAAAGATTTTTACCATTTCTTCTGCAGTCGCTTTATCAATTGTACGATTGGCAACCACAATGCCTCCAAAAATAGATAAAGGGTCAGCCTTATAAGCTTTTTGATACGCTTCTAGAATCGTACTGCTTGGGTCCGCCTTATAAGCTTTTTGATACGCTTCTAGAATCGTACTGCTGCTGCCAACGCCGCATGGATTAGCATGTTTAACAGCAACGATTGTTGGTTCACTGAATTCTTTTAAAAGATCTAATGCGCCGCTAGCATCATTGATGTTGTTATAAGATAGCTCTTTGCCATTTAACTGCTTAGCATCCGCAAGAGTACCTTTTGTTTTGCCCACTTCCTTATAAAAAGCAGCTCTTTGATGTGGATTTTCCCCATACCGCATCTC